>JAICTW010000678.1 GCA_025936195.1 Flavisolibacter sp. | reverse complement strand
TTATAGCTATGCTCCTAAAATGCTTTGAAAGAACTAACCAAACAACACTACTTATTTTCCAACAAAAATTAAAATCATTATCAGCTTTCGTGTTATGAATCGGTCAGTAATTACAGGAACAGGAGCCAATATTCCCTGCGAGATAAAAAAGAACACAGACTTTATCAACAATCATTTTTATTCAGAAAAGGGCGAGAAGCTCAATTTGGAAAATGAAACGGTCATTGAAAAATTTTACAAGATCACAGGCATTCTCGAACGGCGCTATGCCCCTTCCCATTTGAATGCATCGGACCTGGCGGCATCGGCAAGCGCATTGGCTATTGAGGACAGTGGCGTTGATCCGGAAACACTGGATCTTATTATTGTTGCACACAATTTCGGCGATGTTTCTTTCGGAAGTGTGCAAACAGATGCCGTTCCTTCTTTGGCCAACAGGGTAAAGCAAAGGTTAGGCATACGCAATCCTAAATGCATTGCATTTGATATATTGTTCGGATGTCCAGGATGGATAATGTCCCTGATACAGGCGGATGCTTTTTTTAAAGTAGGCATGGCCCGTAAAGCCCTGGTGGTTGGAACAGAAACCTTGTCGAGAGTGATTGATAGCTACGACAGGGACAGCATGATCTTTAGTGATGGAGCAGGTGCTGTTGTATTGGAATACAAGGAATCTTCCGGTGGCATATTATCCTCCTGCGCCCTAAGCCATAGTACAGAGGAAGCAGATTTTTTGAGCCTGGCCGAGTCCTATAATTCTGAACACAAGAAAGGTGTGAAGTTTTTAAAAATGAAAGGAAGAAAAGTATATGAATATGCTTTGAAATTTGTGCCGCAGGCAATGAAAGAATGTTTGGATAAAAGTGGAACAGATATTACTCAGCTCAGGAAAATTTTTATTCACCAGGCCAATGAAAAAATGGATGAAGCCATTGTTGCCGCCTTTTATAAATTGTATGGCATGGATGCTCCTAAAGATGTGATGCCTATGTGCATACAGTTTTTGGGTAACAGTTCTGTTGCCACCGTTCCCACTTTATTCGACATCATCAAAAGGGACAAAGATCCTTCACACAAACTGAACTCAGGCGATGTAGTGTTGTTTGCTTCGGTAGGTGCAGGAATGAATATTAATGCGGTTTGTTATAAATATCCGTAAAATTTTTGCATCACATTACTGTTGAAAGAATAATAGCTTGAGCTACATGAATAGCAAAACAATCCACTGGGGCATCATCGGCTGCGGCGATGTTACGGAAACAAAAAGTGGTCCTGCATTTTCTAAAGTGCCCAATTCAAAATTGTTAGCAGTAATGCGGCGCAATGCTGAAAAAGCAAAAGACTATGCACAGCGCCATGGAGTTGCAAAATGGTACAGCAATGCCGATGATCTGATCAATGATCCTGAAGTGAATGCTGTTTATGTGGCCACTCCGCCGTTGAACCATGAAGAATATGCAATCAAAGCCATGAAGGCAGGAAAGCCGGTGTATATAGAAAAGCCGATGACAATAAACGCTGTGGCTGCAGAACGGATTGCACAAGCCGCAAAGCAAACCGGAGTAAAGGTTTCCATTGCGCATTATCGAAGACAGCAGCCGTTATTTTTAAAGATCAAGGAATTGCTGGAACAAAAAATAATCGGCGAAATAAGATTGGTGGAAATGAAAATGTTTCAGCCGCATCAATCGAACATCATTGCTAAAACCGAAGTGAATTGGAGAATTGATCCTTCTGTTTCCGGAGGTGGTTTGTTTTATGATCTCGCACCGCATCAATTAGACCTGATGCTTTATTTTTTTGGAAATCCAAAAAAGATGTCAGGAATTTCTTTCAACGCCGGACGGTATTACGAAGCTGATGACACTACCAGCGGCCAAATTCTTTTTAACAATACTGTTTTGTTCAATGGCTCTTGGTGTTTTGTTCTTCCCGAACGAAAAGATCATTGTGTCATCATCGGCACGGAAGGAAAAATTTCATTCAGTGTATTTGATCATCGTCCATTGATCATTGAAAAAAACGGAACAGAAACTATAATAGAATTTGAAAGGCTTCAGCATGTTCAGCAGCCGATGATCCAAAAAGTCGTTGAATACTTTCTTGATCAATCACCCAATCCCTGTTCCGCAGCAGAAGGAGTGGAAGTTATGAAGATTATGGACGGTTTGACGGGTAAGTAGTTTTATCAATCAACCTCTTCTTTATATTTTACGCAACAATCGAGGAAATCGTCCGCTGCAATTTTCATTTGGCAGAATGTTTGGTACATACGGGTCGGAAACGATATCGTATTGTTTAACTAAACTCTTGATCTATGAAATTAAAAATCCTGAGCCTGGT
>JAICTW010000623.1 GCA_025936195.1 Flavisolibacter sp. | reverse complement strand
TAACGTTATTCAACATTCTCAATTTTCTTCGCCCAACCTCTTGTACTGTTACTGGGATCTTGCTTGCTCTTTGCCCCTGCCATATTTTTTCTGTCTCCTTACTTCCAAATGAAATAATCATGCTTCTGAACTACATTACTAACGTCAAAAGTAAGTATTCTTTTGGATATAACTTGGAAGCGGAGATCCTGCCCTCTATCTCTTCAACTCCCTAAACCGTTTCGTCATCTCACCCAATTTTCCCTTGTGATAAGCCAGTCCAAAATAAGTTGCGGTAGCCATACCTGCCCAGCGAATATAAATCCATGGAGTGTTGAGTTGTTTTGCTAAACGGAACATGCGATGGCTCCATTTTGAAATAGAATAACGCAGGCGGTAAATGATTTTCCTTTGCTTGGCAGGTGTTAAAGAATCCGGTGCAACCCGCTTTACAGGCTTTATCTTTTTCGTTGCCCATGTTAACCGATACGCCAATCCTTCTCTTCTTTGCCGGAATCCTGCAGCTTGTGATTGTTCTACAAATTTTCCATCCACTTCATCTAATTTCAATCTTCCTTCATGAATAGCATTACTGATCAACTGCTCCACAAGTTTTGATCGCACTACTACAACATTGGTTCCCTTTCCATCCGATGAATAGGGTTCCACCCAGGCATCACCGAAAGAAACATCTGCTGTTTCTGCGGTTACATCATCACAAAAATTACAGGCATGGTTCATAAAAAAACCGGCGCCCCAATCGCCATCAGCCAAATGCCACCAGTCTTTATTTACAACGGTTCCATCTTTCAATGTAAGCATAGCATTGTACCAATTAGCAGGACGATTGGCGTCTTTATGGCGGAACTCCACTTTTGCAATTTGTTCAACAGGCACTTTCATTTGCCAGGCAAAGCTTTCAATAAACCGTGCACTTTTCATGTGCCCGCAAAAGAGCCCGAGTGTGAATTGTATTCGTTCACGAAAAACAGGATTGCTTTGCTGCAATAAACGAACTGCTTTTATAAAACAGGGAATGGCAACAACAGCATATCTTCCCGGCACTTCTTCAATGGTTTTTAAAATTTGCGATAGCTCAATGGGATAATATCTTGATTTGGCGCCTTCACGAATTTCATTTTCGGTGCGTGAGATTTTATAATGAAAATAATTGCCTTCTTTTTGCGGATCATTTGATGCAACAACATGCGCTAAACCATCAATCAAACCTTTGCGCAATAGTTCAGTGGCTACCCAGCTTACCATTCCGCCGGAGCTTCCTTTCATTCTAAAATCATCTTCAGCAGCATAACCAACATAAGCCGATTGAAAATTTCCTGAGTAGATATCTTTTTGCTTTGCATCGAAAAAAAATTGTTCAGCCAATTCTGTTTCATTTTGCGCAACAGGAGAGAAAGGACAGGTGCGGGAAAAAATTTCGTTTTTGTTTCGATACCAATCAGAACTTCCTTTTGGTTTTAATTCTCCGCAATGATCAAACTGCATTTTTGTGTTCGATGAATTGGATTGTGCTGCACAGCTTCCGCAGCCTATGCATAAGCCGGATTGAACAATATCTTTTGGACTATACCATTTACTCATGCTACACGAAGTTGTTGAACACCCAACGCTCTGTTCAAATATTCATTGGAAGTTTGACGAAGCCGGTCAATGTTTTGAAAGATTTTCATTGCAGGCGGTTCACTCAGGCGTTTCTGAAAAACCGGATAAGATGTATTTTCTTTTACCAAATGTTTTTTCCCATCCACAAGTTTCATCAGCCCTTCAATCTTCTGACTTCGATAAGCTGTGATCTCGCAAACAAATGGTTTGGCATTGCGCAATGAAAAAACACAACCATGAAAAAAGTTCGTTGCCACTGCCTGTGCATTAGCAATAAAATTGGCGAAATCATGCGGACCAGCAGCGATCCATTGTTCATCAGCCCAATCGTTGCGATAGCCAATGCTGATGGTTTTTAATTTTTCATTGCTTGAAAATTTTTTAACCTGGCGAATAAAGTTTTTTGAAAAATTATGTCCGTAAACAGCAATGTAAGGCTCTTGCAAATGAGCATAACTCCGTTGCTGAAAGTTGATTTCAAATTGCAAACAGGGATCCAAAACAATCTCCGGTTCTGTTCCGATAGCGTTCCTTACAATAGTTTGCGCCATTTTACTGCGCACAGAGATCGCTTCAAAATTGTATAGTTTGTTGGCCCATTCTTCACCCAATCCTCCCTCAGAATAATTGCCAAAGCTTGCAGCATAAGCAACAATTCTGTCCGCACGAAGTCCATCGCCAAAGAACAATGGACATTTGCCGTACCAGGGATGAAATAAATTCCACACTTCATCACTACCCACCACTACAACATCATAGTTGTCCATTTTCTCCGGTTGATCAATTGGGAAAGACCTTGACAAAGGCAGCTCCTCAAATGCCTGGAAGAAGTGATTAATTTTCTGACGATAAAGTGGATAATCCGATTCGGGCACAGGTGTAGGCAGGGTAGGACGATAAGCACATTTCCATTCGGCGAGGTTAACACGTTCCGAACAATGGTCTAAAATCGTGGCATCATGTCCCCGTGCAATGAGTTCTTCCGCTAGGCACCTGGCCTGCCAATAGCTACCGTAGTTAATACAACGGTGAAAAGTTAAGATACCGATCTTTAATCCTGTCAGCTTGTTCACATTCTTC
>JAICTW010000588.1 GCA_025936195.1 Flavisolibacter sp. | reverse complement strand
TTGCCAATGTTGGCCATCGTCATCCGGAAGTTGTTGAAGCCATCAAAAAACAATTGGATGAATACATGCACATCATGGTGTATGGAGAATTTGTACAAACTCCGCAGGTGCAATATGCAAAGCTGTTAACGGAACATCTTCCTTCTAAATTAAATTCAGTTTATTTTACCAACTCGGGTGCTGAGACAGTGGAAGGCGCCATGAAGCTTTCAAAAAAAGCAACAGGAAGAACGGAGATCATTGCTTTTAAAAACTCGTATCATGGTTCTACACAGGGAGCATTAAGCATCATCGGTGATGAATACTGGCGAAATGCTTTTCGTCCCTTGCTGCCGGCTATACAACATTTGAACTATAATTCTTTTGAAGATTTGCAATTGATCACCGAGCAAACTGCCTGCGTGATTGCTGAAACCGTACAAGCTGAAGCTGGAATTATTGCTCCGGAAAAAAAATGGCTGCAAGCCTTGCAAAATCGCTGCAAAGAAACAGGAGCGTTGTTTGTTCTTGATGAAATACAGGCAGGCTTTGGAAGAACAGGAAAGTTGTGGGGCTTTCAAAATTTTGATGTGGTTCCCGATATTTTATTATTGGGGAAAGCATTGGGCGGAGGCATGCCATTAGGTGCGTTCATTGCGGACAAAAAATTAATGGACCATTTTACTGATAATCCGGTTTTGGGTCATATCACCACTTTTGGAGGACACCCGGTTTGCTGTGCTGCAGGAATGGCGGCTTTCCATGTTTTATTAAAAAATGATTTCGATGTTACAAAAAAAGAACAGCAGTTCCAATCAATGCTTCAGCATCCAAAAGTAAAAGCTGTTCGTTCTTTTGGATTATGGATGGCCATTGAATTCGACTCTTTTGACACCTGCAAAAGGATCATTGATAAAAGCATTGAAAGCGGAGTGCTGACCGATTGGTTCCTGTTTGCTTCCAATTGCCTGCGCATCTCGCCGCCACTTACCATCACCGAACCGCAAATAGAAAGGGCTTGTCAAATTATTTTGAAATCCATCTAATCTGCTTTTTTATTTTGAAAATTGGAACTCCTGCATTTACTTTGTTGTACAAAGTGCTTTTATGAGCCGAGAAAACCAACATTTAGATGCTTTGCAGGACATCCGGAAAATGATGCAGCGGTCGAGCCGTTTTATTTCTTTAAGTGGTTTAAGCGGAATAGCCGCGGGTGTGTGGGCATTGATTGGAGCCTATCTGGCGAACAACTGGATTTCAGATTACTACCAACTGTACAACAACGCGGGATATTTTACCGGTTCTTCTTTTCATCAATTGAAGGTGAAGCTTTTCTTGTTAGCTGCCGTTGTGTTAGTACTGGCATTGATTTCGGCATTTTATTTTACCCGCAGAAGAGCGATACGCAATAAAATCTCCATGTGGGATCATTCAATGAAACTGCTGACCATTAATCTTTTGATTCCATTGGTGACCGGTGGTTTGTTCATCCTGGCCATGCTCCAGCAAAACGATTGGCATTTTATTGCACCGGCTTGTCTGATATTTTATGGATTAGCATTGGTAAATGGAAGTAAATACACCTTAACTGACATCCGTTATTTGGGTTATTTGGAAATAATTCTTGGGTTGGTCAACACACAATTTCCCAGATCGGGATTGTATTTCTGGGCAATTGGTTTTGGCGTTTTGCACATTGTATATGGATTTGCAATGTGGTGGAAGTATGAAAGAAATGCAACTCTTGAGATTTGATTGAACGATTTTTGAAGTAAAGAAACTGAATGGCAACAAACAATCCCATAGCAGGCTTAAACAAAATTTTTGATAACCGTATCCGCCTCGGTGTAATGAGCATTCTTATGGTGAATGAAAATGTAAATTTTAATGACCTCAAGCAAATGCTGGAAGTGACAGATGGCAACCTGGCTACACATCTGCAAACCCTGGAGGAAAGCGGTTTTATTAAAGTGCAGAAAGGATTTATTGGCAGAAAAACTAACACCACCTATGCTGTTACCAAAGCAGGAGAAAAGGCCTTTAATGATCATATTTCAGGATTGGAAAAAATGATTAAGGGAATTAAATAAATTTTTTTTGTCTATTTACTTTGAAATACAAAGTGCTTTTAAATATGAATACAAATACCATTCTTGCTAAAGTTTACAAATCATCTGCCACAGTCATTGTATCGGCAATGTTGCTGATCTGTTTCATTTTTCATTGGCCGATAATGATGATTGGAGTAACCCTTCTGGCTTCTCTTGTAATTAGTTCTCCGGCTACCATCCTGCTGCATGTGCTGGCATGGCTAACACAGAAAAGAAAACTCGAAGGGGGTTTCATCTGGATGTTATTGATGGCTTTTATTCCCTTGTTTGCTTTGATAGCAGCATGGCTGTGTGCCGATTTTGTTCCGGGAAAGATCTGGTTTCTTCTGCTGTTGGGAATAGTGAGTGGTTATGTCGGTATTCTCAGTCATGGAATTTCTATCGCTCAATTTTTCAATGCTGATGATCATGAAGAATAAAAGAGATCTGCAAGTGATCAGAAGATGGTTATTGATGTTCGTGATCATTTTATTTCTGAGTGGCTTAACCGCTATTCCTGCTGAAAGCGAACTGGAATTCCTTTTAAAAATTTTTTCTTCTCCCACTCAGCTTCATCAATGGCTTGAGAAAGTTTTATCAGCTTATAAAACTGTAGACAATGAAACACCTTTTCTTTTGTACGGCTATGACTGGCTTGCCTTTGCTCATTTTATTCTGGCTGTTCTTTTTATTGGACCTTATCGTGATCCCGTAAAGAATATCTGGGTCATTGA
>JAICTW010000180.1 GCA_025936195.1 Flavisolibacter sp. | reverse complement strand
TACTTTGACAGTGATGGTGTGGACCTGGATTGGGAATATCCAACCATTGCAGGATTTCCCAATCATAAATACCAGGCCTCCGATAAAGAAAATTTTACTGATTTAATAAAGCAGCTAAGAAAAATACTTGGCAATAAATACGAGATCAGTTTCGCGGCAGGAGGCTTCAATCATTATATTGATTTGTCGGTTGATTGGAAAAAAGTGATGAAGAAAGTGAATTATGTAAACCTGATGACTTATGATTTGGTAAATGGCTATTCAGGTGAAACCGGACATCACACGCCGCTATATTCCACCGAACAACAAGTGGAGTCCATTGACAATGCAGTTCAAAAATTAATTGATCGTAAAGTGCAACGGAATAAAATAGTAATTGGTGCAGCTTTTTATGGAAGAATGTGGGAAGCTGTCCCAGATACGAATTCCGGCTTGTACCAGCAGGGGAAATTTTTAAAGGGCGTATCGTATAAAGATTTTGCGATAAGACTTTCAGCCGACAGCGGCTTTGTGTATCATTGGGATGAAAAAGCAAATGCTCCTTATTTATTCAATCCTTCACAACATCTTTTTGTTACGTACGATGATAAGAGGTCCATACAACTAAAAACAAAATATGCACTTGATAAAAAACTCGGTGGCATTATGTTCTGGCAACTGACAGAAGACGCCTATACCGATGGCTTACTGGATGCGATCAATGGTGAAATCATCAGCTATTCAAAACAGTGAATAGCAAGTGGCAGGAATGATCAGTTTGAAGGTTTTTAAAGCCTGGCAAAACCGCAATCTACTTTTAATCTCAATTATTTCTTCCACGCACTCCTTAGAAAACGCAACCAGTTACCGTGCATAATATTGGTTACATCCTCTTTCAAATATCCTCTTTGCATCAACAGTTGGGAAAGCTTTTGCAAGTCTGCAATGGTGTTCAAATCATACGGACATTGTTCTTTCCCAAATGCGCCATCTAAATCAGAACCAATGCCCACATGCAAACTGTTGCCTGCAATTTGGCAAATATGATCGAGGTGGTCAATGATCACTTCCAAACGGCAGTTCATTTTTTCAGGAGTGGATTTTCCCCTGATCCAGTTTGGAACCATCATCCATGCATCTAATGCGCCGCCAATAACAGCACCTCTTTCAATAAGAGCTTTAATCATTTCATCGCTGAACTGGCGGTTGTGCGGCACCAATGATCTTACATTATTATGGCTTGCCCATACATGTCCGTGAAAATGATCCAGCACCTGCCAGAAAGCATCATCGCATAAATGTGTTGCATCAAGAATGATGTTCAATCGTTCCATTTCTTTCAGCAGGGCAATTCCATCGGCTGTCATTTTTCCGCTAGCATCGGTGCCGTTGGCATAACGGCCAGGCCCGTAGTGTGCAGGACCAACAGCACGCAAACCATATTCCCATGCACGTTCCAAATGTTGAAGCGTAATCAATGAATCGGCGCCTTCCAAACTTAAAATATAACCAACAGGCTTTTGTTCCTTTATGTTCTCATCCTGCCAAAGTGCAACATGTTTATTCAATGATTCAAGATCTTTTATCTGGACCATTTCACCTGCTTCCTCCATGGCTTTATACCAGGCCAGTTGTCCCTGTGTTTGCGCCCATGCCTGTTCGGGAGAATGCCATCCGGGCAAAGTATTCTCCGGCGACACATACCGTGCAATTTGCGTGGCTACTACCAAACCAATGTTTCCCTTGCGCAATTCAGGAAGCGATACCACTGCTTTCCCTCTGTCGGGTTTATCAGTTAGATGTTTCTCTCTTGCATTGATTTCCGAAACAGGTTTTCGTAAATCACGGTTCCATTCCAGTGCATTCATGCTTAGGTCAAGATGGGCATCAATAATGAACATAGTTTTGTTTTGTACTACTTAACGAGGCATTGCCTATTGTGGGTTCGAAAGTTATTTGAAAGCCAACTCGTGAACTCGCAAACTTGTGAACTTGTGAACAAAGCTGCACAGTATAAAGTCTCAACAACGAATGCTGCGGTCTCTTGCTATTGTTTTCCATTCTCCGGTGGCTTTGTTGTTTTCTATGGTGATGGCTCTTTCATATAAAGCCGCTGTGGGACAAACATGAAAAGGAGCCCCATACAAAACATCTCCTGGTTTATAATGATGCCCGGCTTTTGCTTCGGCAACTAAATGTTCTTCGCTATGACTGATCATTTTTAATTCAGGTGCATTCAAAAAAAAGACACGGTGATGAATATCGTTTTCAGAAGCGATTGATTTATGCCCCAGATCAAGACAAACTTTTTGATCATCAGGAAGAGAAACCACACGGGTGATCACCAATGCTGCCAATTGAAATGGTTGTTCAGAAAAAAGATCCTGATAACTCCAGTCCCAGTAAACAAAAGTGCCCGGGCTGCATTCCACATCTTTCCTTTTGCAATGTGTAAGAAAAGAAAGCGATCCGCCGGCAATGATAACCGGCTTTGCAAAACCTTTATCAATGATTTTTTGTCTTAGCTTTTCAACCGGAGTAAAACTTTCATCGCAGGCCTTCTTACGTTCCTCTTCCGATGCATGATGAATATGACCATCATAAACGTGCAGTCCGATTGTGCGAATTCCGGGAAGCTTCATCAGATTTGTATAAAGCGATAAAGCTTTTTCAATTGCTATTCCTGTCCGGTTCATGCCTGCATTCAGATCCACATAAACAGGAACCGTTAAATGATGTTCAACTGCTGCTTGTGAAAGTTCTTCTGCAATGAGCGGATTGTCTATTAAACAAGAAAGGGTCGTTTCAGGATAATCGCTAATTAACTGCAAGAATCTTTTTTGTTTTGGCCCTACGGGTTGATAAGCCAACAAAACATCTTTTGCTTTGCAAAGAGCCAGCATTTCTGCTTCGGCAATCGTAGCGCATTTGAATTTGAAAATGCCTTGTTCCATCATCATCAAAACAACCTCTTTCGATTTATGCGTTTTTACATGAGGACGTAATCTGTTCGTGTCGCCGGCAAGTTGAGTAGCAGTTTGAATATTGTCTTGCACCCGTTGCGGATAAACCACAAAGGCCGGCGAATCAATGCTGTCAATGTTTTCAATACAATACCAGTTATCGTCTTTCATTTCTTCAGGATTCATGCAGTTCAAATAAAGCTTCAATTTCAACAGGAATATTATCGGGCAGCGAACCAAAACCCACGGCGCTTCTTACACCAACACCATTCTCTTCTCCCCAAACCTGTGCAAAAAGTTCACTGCAGCCATTGATCACATAAGGATGCTTTTCAAATTCTGGAGTGCAATTCACCATTCCAAAAACTTTGATCACTCTTTTTACCTTATCTAAGCTGCCGATATTTCTTTTGATGGTGGCTAGAATGGCTAATCCAACCTGTCGTGCTGCTAACTTTCCTTCATCGGCATTCATATCCTTGCCAACGCGACCAATGATCAGCGATTTATCATTTTTCACTGTTCCATGTCCTGAAACATAAAGATTTTTTCCATCAATGAGACAAGGCTTGTACACGCCCAATGGTGTTGGTGCAGGCGGCAATTCCAATCCTAATTTTTTAAAAGCTTCTTCTGCTGAATTCATTTTTTATTTTTTAGTTATACAATCAGGTTTAGTAGCAATACCCCAATCAATCCGCACACGGCCACAATGGTTTCCATTAACGACCAGGAGCGGATGGTATCTTTTATGCTGATATTAAAATATTCCTTGAACATCCAGAAGCCTGCATCGTTCACATGCGAAAACATTAAGCTTCCGGCACCAATTGAAAGTACCATTAAGTTGGGATTGATGCCCGGCTGCAAAAGCATTGGCGCCATCAGGCTTCCGGCAGTAAGTCCCGCAACTGTGGCCGAGCCAATGCAAACACGAATGATGGCAGCAATCAGCCAGCCAAGGATCAAAGGATTCATTTTAAGGCCTTGCAAAGCAATGGCAATCTCATTACTCACGCCACTTTCTGTCAACACTTCTTTCAATGCGCCTGCACCTGCAATAATCAAAAGGATCATGGCAATGTCTTTCACAGCAACGGAATAAATTTCCATTATTTGCTTTATGCTTTTACCCATTCTGATGCCCAGTGTGTAAGTGGCAATGATAATAGTTAGAAGCATGATGATGGAAGGATCGGCAAGAAAACTTAGAGAAGCGGACAATCCTGATCCATTTACAGTGTTTAATTGCAATAGTGTTCCGGCGGCTATTAAAATAACTGGCAACAGTGCTGATAGAAAACTATTGACTGTACCGGGCAATTTATCTTCAGCTATATCCGGAGCAGCAAATGTTTGCAAGGGAGTAGATGGAATTTTTTTCAGTGTTTGTGCAAATACAGGTCCTGCTAAAATAATGGTGGGAATAATAATGATGATCCCATAAAGCATAGTCATTCCGATGCTGGCATTTAATTGCGCCACCAATGCTGTGGGTGAAGGATGCGGAGGCAGAAATCCATGCGTAACAGAAAGTGCTGCCAGCATGGGCAATCCAATATACACAGCCGGTAATTTATACTTGTACACTACAGAAAAAATAAGAGGCACCATCAGAACAAAACCAATAGTATAAAACAAAGGAATGCCGATAACAAAACCGGTAAGCATCAGTGCCCATTGAAGATATTTTTTTCCAAAGAGCTTTATCAATGCATTGCTTATCTGTTGTGCGGCTCCGCTGTCGGCCACTAATTTTCCCAGCATGGCCCCCATGGTGATAATAATGGTTAAAGAGCCCAGCATATCACCGATACCTTTTTCAATGGATTTTGTAATACGGTTTACAGGTATGCCCAATAATAATCCGGCAATAATGGAAACTAAAATAAAAGCAATG
Source organism: Flavisolibacter sp. (assembly GCA_025936195.1). The sequence continues at coordinate 1,312 of JAICTW010000180.1, read as the reverse complement.
AAGGCATTGAGCTTTCCCCATGCGATCAGCAGCACCAGTAAAACAATGCAAAAAACAACAATAAGGATGGTCATGCGTTTTGGTTTGTATAGTGGCTTAATTGTTCAGGTGAATGATTGCTGATTTTTGTAACAGCCATCTTAAATCGCCGCTTCTGGTTTCAAAAATTTCAGCACCTCCTTCCAGTTGTTTACACGGGTATGGTGTTGCACATCGCCGTTGTGATAAGCATGGAACAACAGCGTTTTTCCTTTGCAGGCGTCAAGGTTCCAGCAATAGTCGTCAATCATGTAATCCGTATTGATGATGCTTTTATGGCCGCAAAAAACAATGTTCTCCCAGCCAATGAAAGGAAAATGTTCCTGCAGCCATTCGTATTTTTCATTTAAAGACTGAGGAAATTCCATGGCTGCCGAAACAATATACACTTCAAATTTTTCCATCAAAGTTTTTATAGCTTCCACGGCTCCGGGCATCAGGGGAAGTGTTCTGAAAAAACCGGGAGTGTACACAAACTTCCGGATCAGGGAACGGACAGGAACGTCAATCTTTTCATTGTTTCCGTTCAAATCATCCACCTGCAGTTTTATTCCTTTTTCCTTTTCGATCCAGTTGATAAACTGTGTTTCCACATCGGCCATCACTCCATCCATGTCAACCGCAATTGTTTTTTTCATATCTGCAATTTACAATTGAATGTTGCAAAGTTGATAAGGAGTGTTTTAGTGAATTGAATTTTAAATCTGTGATGAAGTACAATCAAGAAGAGAAGTTAAGCACAATCACTTGCAGCGTCAGCTAAATTTATTTTTAAGAATGGTTTCACGCAGAGTTGTGAAGAACAGGAGATTTTAAAATGAGGTGAATGATTATGCAGTCATCTGCATTGCTACCTTTCATCTTTGCTTGTAGCCTGTGGCGCGTCAGGCGCCATCACTCAATTGTACTGCAACAATTCTATTGTGCATTGTGTAAGTGTCTTCATAAGGATTGAAAGTCTTTTATTCAAAGAGTTTTTAAACCACAGTAGACACTTGGTCAAATTGCTCCACTCCTCACCTCGCATTTCCATTCGGAAACATCACCTTCTCCGGTTAATGAAATCTGAAATCGAAATGTTCAACTTATTTTTGCGCCATGTTAGAAATTTCACAACGTGGTCAGCAAATGCCGGCTTCGCCAATACGGAAATTGGTACCCTATGCAGAAGCAGCAAAGAAAAAAGGCATTAAGGTTTTTCATCTCAATATTGGACAGCCGGACATTGAAACACCACCGTCTATTTTGGATGCGGTACGTAATGCCGACATAC
>JAICTW010000003.1 GCA_025936195.1 Flavisolibacter sp. | reverse complement strand
GGGATAATAGCATCGCCAAAACGGAACCAGCTTCCAAGGTATAGATTGGTGGGACTGAATTCATCAGGATTAATGTTCAGCATGTAGGCGCCGCCAATTACCGTATTCACCGCATTAGCCTGCCTGCTGTGCAAAGCACTAAAATGAAACGCATTGTATTCACCTACAGGCACCATGCCTCCCGCTTGCAGTGTTAAACGTGGTTGCAAAAGATAATCAGCATCATGAAAACTTTCTTTATGCCGGTTGATGTGATACATAGAAGCACCGAGATAAAAATTGTTCGATCCATCTGTTGAACCATTGTACAACAGTCCCATGTTCAAATCGAAATAAGAGACTTTCAGCTGGCTTGGATCAAAAATTTCAGTGGTCACACCTGTCCAGCCATTGGCGGTTAACTGGTCTTCGAAATAGGTTTTTTGTGGATCCAAAAACAATCGTTTATTGGTGTACGCCCCCTGAAAGCCCAAACCCAATGTATTGAATCCGTTTTCATCCAGGGCTTTGTGATAAGCAACAGACAAAGCCGCGTAATTGGACTGTAATACCCCACTACCACTTTTATCGGTAAGTGCTAACACACCAATGCCAAATTGATCATTTTCCGGGATCCGTCCTTTTAAAATGGCAGCATCGAAAGAAACGGTGCTGGTAACAAATGCATTGTTGATGGTTGGCCATTGATCCCTGTGATTGCCTGCTATTCGGTACGTACCATTAAACTTTCCTGTAAGTGCAGGATTTAACGTAAGTGGCGAAACGAAGAACTGAGAAAAATTAGGGTCTTGTGCCTTTCCTGAAAAGGTAAGGGCTAAAATGAAGCAGGTACAAAAAAGGATTCTCATTCTCACAGTAGTTGAATACTCAAAATACAAAGAAAGGGTTGCACGGCAAAGAAAATTATATGGAGAAAGATGAAAGGTTGAGGGTTTAAGGTAAAAGGCAGAGAGGCAAGAGCAGACATTGTTTCGTAATTATGGAAACGGTAAAGAACTTTCTTGTAACTGCTAGGACTGGATCTTTGAACCATAAGCCAGATCACCGGCATCGCCAAGTCCGGGAACAATGTATCCTTTTGCCGTTAGTTCATCATCAATGGCGCCGCACCAGACAATTGCTTCGGGGACTTCTCTTTTCAAAAATTCAATTCCAACTGTGCAGGCAATGGCTGTAACTACATGAATAGCTTTGGGCTTTCCTTCATCTTTTAAATACTGAATGGTTTTTACCAGGGAAGAACCTGTAGCCAGCATGGGATCGGAAATTATGAGTGTGCGGTTGTCAATTTCGGGACAGGAAAGGTATTCCAGCGCAATTTCAAAACTTCCATCCGGTTTATGTTTGCGGTATGCGGACACAAAAGCATTATCGCCCTTGTCAAAATAACTTAACAAGCCCTGGTGCAAAGCCAATCCTGCGCGAAGGATGGTACACAAAACAGGTTGTTCTTCCAGTACTTCACAAATAGCTGTACCAAGAGGTGTTTGAACTTCTTTTTCCACATAAGGAAGCCGCCTGCTGATTTCAAAAGCAGCCACTTCACCAATGCGTTCCAGATTGCGGCGGAAACGCATGCGATCATTTTGAATGGTGACGTCACGTAATTCCGCAACCCAATTGCTTACAAGAGAATGTTCTTTGCTAAGATTTATTACCATTGCGCCAAAGATAAGAAGGAAGCGGATTTTTGGATTTGGAGATTTGGGGATTTATCAGATTTGAATTTTGTGATTCAATCTATAAATCACACCTTCACAAAATTGCTAAATCTTTAAAATGTTGTACAGAGCTATTGGTTTAATGAGTGGAAGTTCACTGGACGGATTGGATATTGTGTTTGCAGAATTTCATGAAAATGCAGGTAACTGGAATTTTGAAATGAAGGCGACTGATTGTTTTGACTACACCGTTGAATGGAAACAGCGCTTGCAGAATGCCACCTCACTTTCTGCACTGGATTATCAATTGCTTCATGTTGACTACGGACATTTTTTGGGAAAGGAAGTCAATCGTTTTATTGAAGAAAACAATTTGCATTACCAGGTGGGTTTGATTGCTTCGCACGGGCATACAAGCTTTCACATCCCTTCCAAAAAAATGACAGCACAATTGGGTGATGGAGCCGCCATTGCTGCCGAAACAAAATTGCCTGTGGTGAGTGATTTAAGAGCATTGGACATTGCTTTTGGAGGACAGGGTGCACCCATTGTTCCCATTGGAGAAAAATTATTATTGAACGAGTATTCCATGTTTCTAAATCTTGGAGGTATTGCCAATATCTCCTTTAACGACCCTGAAAATTATATTGCCTTTGATGTTTGTCCGGCCAACAGAGTGTTGAACTTAATTGCAGGATTGGTCAATAAAGAATATGATAAAAATGGTGAGATGGCAGCATCGGGCAATGTGAATGAAAACTTATTAAACAAGCTGAATGATTTTGAGTATTATAAACAATCCCCTCCAAAATCTCTTGCGAATAATTTGGGAACGGATGAAATCTTTCCTTTGTTGAAATCCTTCGGTCTGCCACATACTGATTTGCTCCGAACCTATGTTGAGCACATTGTTCAGCAAATAAAGTTTGCCATTGCCGACAACTACAAACCAATCCCGATAGCTATCGGGACAAACCGCCAACTTCTCGTCACCGGCGGCGGTGCATTCAATAATTTTTTAATTGAAAGATTGTCAGAAGAATTATCATCCATCGGAATTGAAGTGATTGTCCCGGATGAAAATTTAGTAAAGTACAAGGAGGCCTTGGTCATGGCATTGATCGGTGTATTGAGATGGAGACAAGAATACAATGTTCTTTCTTCCGTTACCGGAGCAGAACGAAACAGTATTGGCGGCGCTCTGTGGATTGGTCAGGAGGCATAATATTTTAGGAAAATCAGGATCATCCATTTTTTACTTCGTAATAATCTACTCCCCTGTATAAAATGAAAATACAAAAAAGCAGTTTTTCTATTAGGGATAATTGTTGTTCCTGACCATTTAATAAAATTACTTTGAACAGCTTCATGCCTATTGTGCCATTGAAAAGAATTAAAAAAAGAAAGCGATAAATAATAAAACATAACAGAACTAATAAAGTTCCATTCACAGGAAGGATTAGTTGGTAAAGAAACCATGGGCTTTGATACACAAATATCAAGGTGACAACTAAAATTGATAAAGCAGCATCAATCAATCCCACGACCACACGGGTAAGATAATTAACTTCATTTGTCTCCTGAAAAATAGGCTCTTCAAAATTTAAAGGCACTGCTTTAGATTTAAAGTTTTCTCTCCACTTATAAATATACTAATTCAAAAGAGCATTAAACAAACTTAAACTCATCCCCATCAAACAAACCCAAATCACTCAGCTTTAAATGCGGTATCACTAACAAACCCATAAAGGATAAACTCATGTAAGGAGCAGAAAGTGTTGAACCCAATTCCTTTGCTGCCTTATCAATAGCCGAATATTCTTTGGCGACTTCATAGCCATCTTTAGTACTCATTAGTCCGGCAACAGGCAAAGGAAGCACGGCCTCCCTAAATCCCTCCGGTGGAGGGACTTCGCTGCGCTGCAAAACCTTGCTTTTCGAAGTGTCTGCACTATTGGAAGTTTCTTCATTAAGCAAGGGCTGTGTGTTGATGGTCCCGCCGTTTGCAGGATCGGGATGGGCCATGCTCACTCCGCCTTTATTTTCAATAACCAAATTCACGGCCTTGCAAATACTTTCATCATCCACACCCACAGCAACAATATTGTGAGAGTCATGAGCAACAGAAGAAGCAATCGCTCCTTTCTTCAAACCAAAATTTTTGATGAAAGCTTTGGCAACAGGTGCATCTTTATAACGATTGACCACAACGATTTTCAAAATATTATTTTCAATGTCAATTTTGTTTCGGGCAGAGATTTTATTCGTAATTAGCTGACCGTCTAATGCTTCAATGACGAATGAATTTTTAGAATTAACCGTGGCAAAATCTTCAGTCTTTTTCAGAGAACAATTAAAGCTATTAATGGTTGTTGCTTTCTGGCTTTCAATCAATGTCTTTCCATTCTCCGCAACCAACTCTCCATTGATATAAGTTTGAAGCACTTCAAAATTCTTCAAATCTTTTACCAAAATAAAATCAGCAAAATCATTTGGACGAAGCAAGCCAACTTTCAATTTATAATGTTCAACCGGATTGACACAAGCTGCTTTCAATACTTTAAAAACATCAATTCCTTTGGCTACGGCTCTTGCACACAGTTGATTGATGTGCCCTTCCACCAAACTATCCGGGTGTTTATCATCGCTGCAAAACATTATCATTTCTTCATGATCATTCAGCAAATCAATTAGTGCTTCAAAATTTTTAGCAGCGCTTCCTTCGCGAATAAGAATCTTCATTCCATGGTTCAATTTATCCAAAGCTTCTTCTTTAGTGAAACATTCGTGGTCTGTTGAAATGCCTGCATCAATATATACTTTGGCGGTGAGGCCGCGTAATCCGGGAGCATGCCCATCCACCGGCTTATTGTACTTTTTTGCGAAAGCAATTTTTTTCATCACCTCTGCATCACTGTGCAATACTCCCGGAAAATTCATCATTTCGCTTAAATACAAAATATCTTCTCTTCGCATCAATTCATCAACATCATTGGAATCAATCACCGCTCCAGCTGTTTCAAAATTGGTAGCAGGTACGCAGCTTGGCGCACCAAAATTGAATTTGAAAGGAACCGTTTTCCCATTCTCAATCATGTATTCAACTCCTTTCATTCCACAAACATTGGCTATTTCATGAGGATCACTGACCGTGGCCACCGTGCCATGAACAACCGCCAACCTTGCAAATTCAGAAGGAATGAGCATGGAGCTTTCAATGTGAACGTGAGCATCAATGAAGCCGGGAAGGATAAAAGCCCCATCCCGACCTTCCCCGTTAGGGAAGGCCATCTGATCACTATCCTCGCTTTCTGAAGTCGCTGATGAATTGTTTGCATCTTCATTAAGCAAGGTCTGTGTGTTAGCTTCCTTCGCCTTTGGAGAGGGATTGAGGGTGAGGTCTTTAATTGCAACAATTCTTTCTCCTTCCACAACCACTTCTGCAGGATAAATTTTTTTCTGATGTATATCAACGAGGTTTCCGGTAATCGTAAATGATTGCTTCATAAAATAAAACTATTGAAATATTTTTCGAACGGACGATTCATGCATCCGGTAATTTTATTTTTTTCAATAAGCCCAGCCTTTGTAACTTTTCCACTTCAACCGAATATAACCATGAGAAAATTTTATTTCTTATTCCTTGCTTTTGTTTCAATTCAATCCTTTGCTCAAAAGAAAAAACAGGAGCCTGCTTCCAACAATTCCGATTCTGTTTTCTTTTCAAAAATGAAGTTCCGTTTAGTGGGCCCGTTCCGCGGTGGCCGTGTGGCAACAGTTTCCGGCGATTATGATGATCGCAACACCTTTTATTTTGGAAGTGCTGCCGGTGGTGTTTGGAAAACTACCGATGGAGGAAGCAACTGGAAAAATATTACAGACAAATATTTTGGCGGGTCTATCGGTTCAGTTGCTGTGGCGCCCAGCGACAACAATGTGATTTATGTTGGCGAAGGCGAAAACACGTTGCGGGGCAATGAAAGTGAAGGTCTCAACGGACTTTGGCGCAGCGATGATGCAGGAAGAACATGGAGAAATATCGGACTAAAAGATACCCGTCACATTGCAAAAATTATCGTTCATCCACGAGATCCAAACACGGCATGGGTGGCCGTGATTGGCCATTCATTCGGGCCAAGCGAAAGCCGTGGCATTTATAAAACAACAGACGGCGGCAAAACATGGAAGAAGGTTTTGTATATAAATAATCTAACTGCTGCAAGCGATATCGTAATGGAGCCTGGTAATCCAAATATTTTATATGCAGGCATGTGGCACGTATTGCGTACTCCTTATAGCATGGAAAGTGGCGGTGAAGGAAGTTCTATGTGGAAGAGCACTGATGGCGGTGAAACCTGGACAAACATCTCTACCAAAAAAGGATTACCAAAAGGAGTTTGGGGAATCGTTTGCATTGCCGTTTCATCAAACAATCCTGAGAAGATCTTTGCTATGATCGAAAATGAAAATGGCGGATTGTACATCAGCAATGATGGTGGCGAAACATGGACGCTTACAAGTCAGGAGAGCGAGATACGCCAGCGTTCCTGGTACTTCAACAGAATTTTTGTTGATCCAAAAAATGATAACACCGTATATGTGATGAATGTGAATTTAATGCGCAGCCGCGATGGTGGAAAAACGTTTCAGGTACTAAGAAGTCCGCACAGCGATCATCATGATCTTTGGATTGATCCGAAAGACGGTAATAGAATGATCCTTGCAGATGATGGTGGTGCGCAGGTGTCGTTTGATGGAGGAAACAACTGGAGTTCTGTAAACAATCAGCCGACTGCACAATTTTATCGTGTATCCACCGACAATGCATTTCCTTATCACATTTTAGCAGCGCAACAGGATAATTCAACCGTTCGCATTAAAAACAGAACAGCGACCGGAGGCATTACCGAAAACGACTGGACTTCCACTGCAGGTTTCGAATCTGGCTACGTTGTTGCTGATCCTACCGATCCTGAAATCGTTTACGGAGGAAATTATGATGGATTCATTTCAAGAATGAACCATAAAACAGGCGAGAACAGAGTGATCACAGTGTGGCCCGATAATCCAACCGGTTATGGCGCTGACGCGTTGAAATATCGTTTTCAATGGAACTTCCCTTTGTTCTTTTCTCCCAACAATCCAAAGCGTTTGTATGCTGCAGGAAATGTTTTGTTCAAAACAGATAATGAAGGTGCAAGTTGGGAAGCCATTTCTCCAGACTTAACAACCAATGATAAAACTAAACAAGGACCTAGCGGCGGCCCTATTACAAAGGACAACACTTCGGTAGAATATTATTGTACCATTTTCACTGCGGCAGAATCGCCATTAGAAAAAGATTTGTTGTGGACAGGAAGTGATGATGGAATTATTTCAGTGAGTAAAGATGGTGGAGCGCATTGGGAAAATGTTACTCCGAAAGATGCACCAAAATGGATGATGTGGAATTGTGTTGAAGTTGATCCTTTTAAAAAAGGGGCAGCATATTTTGTAGGAACAAGATACAAGAGTGATGATTTTACTCCGTACATCTATAAAACGGAAGACTATGGTAAGAGTTGGAAATTGATCACCAACGGAATTGATAAAATGCATTTTACAAGATGCCTTCGTGCTGATCAAAAGCGACAAGGCTTATTGTATGCAGGAACCGAATACGGTATGTATATTTCGTTTGATGATGGAGCACACTGGAAACCTTTTCAGTTGAATTTACCGCTGACACAAATTGCCGACATGACCATAAAGGATAACGATCTGGTAGTAGCTACACACGGCCGTGCTTTTTGGGTGTTGGATGATTTGAGTGTGTTGCAGCAGATGAACAGTGATATTCTCAACCAAAACCTTCATGTATTTGATGTATACCCTGTCTACCGCATGCAGGCCGGAAGGTTCAGAGGATTTTTTGGTGGAACACAGGCAAATGTCGGGACCAATCCGCCCAATGGAGTGGTGTTCAATTATTATGTGAAGGATCTCAAAGATTCTGCGAAAGCGGCTGTAAAAATTTTCGATGCCAATCATAAAGAAGTAAAAACTTTCAGCACCAAATCAAAAGAAGATAAATTGGATATTGATAAAGGAATGAATCAGTTTGTTTGGGACTTTCAATATCCCCGTGCTGAAAGAGCGGAAGGAATGATTTTATGGAATGGAACGCCGGGATCATTGCCTGCACCTCCGGGAAATTATTTTGCACGATTTATTGTGGAAGGCGATTCCGTTGAAGTTCCTTTTACTGTCAAAGCCGATCCCAATTATAAAATCTCACAACAGGATTATGAAGCGCAGTTTAATTTTTTAATGCAGGTTCGGAATAAATTCAATGATGTGCAAAACGCCATAAAGGATATTCGTTCGCTCCGTACGCAGATCAATTCTTTTGTTGCTTTACAGGGAAAGAATATTCCGAAAGAGGTGAAGCAGGCGGCGGACAGCATCAACAAGCAGTTGACTTCAATTGAAGAAGAGCTGGTTCAAACCAAATCGAAAAGCGAAGAAGATCCGTTGAACTTTCCGATCAAATTGAATGATAAGATTGCGGGTGTGTACAATGTTGCCAACAGCGGGAACTTTGCACCAACAAAACAAGTGAAAGATGTATTTGCCGATCTTTCAGCACAGGCAGATGTGCAGTTGAATAAACTAAAAACGATCAAACAAAAAGATGTTCCTGAATTTAATGAACTGATAAGACAAAAAGCCTTGCCCGTTATTGGTGTGAAGACGATGTAATGTGGAAGAAAATTAAATTCAAAATGCAGTTCTTTCAACAAAAAAGCTTGTGAAGTTCACAAGCTTTTCCTTATTCAGTTTTAAGGATCATCCGTTCTTTCTTGCCATTACTTTTTCTGCAGCAGCAATAATGTCCGGAACATCCAAATGATATTTTTTCAGCAATTCGGCAGGTGTTCCGCTTTCGCCAAAAGTATCCTGTGTTCCCACATATTCAAAAGGAACAGGAAAATGTTTGGCAGCCACCTGCGCCACTGCATCGCCCATTCCACCGTAAATATTATGTTCTTCGGCAGTAACAGCACATTTTGTTTTGCGGATGGAATTCAAAATGGCTTCTTCATCAATAGGCTTTACTGTATGAATATTGATCACTTCCACACTGATGCCTTTTTCCTGCAAGGCAACGCCGGCCTGTATTGCATTCCAAACTAAATGTCCACACGCAAAAATGCTGACATCCGTTCCCTCCGAAAATTTTTGTGCCTTACCAATAACAAAAGGCTGGTTGGGATCGGTGAATATGGGCCAGCTTGGACGACCGAATCTTAAATAAACCGGACCCACATAATCGGCAACAGCCATGGTTGCTAATTTGGTTTGATTGTAATCGCAGGGAACAATCACTGTCATTCCCGGAAGCATTTTCATTAAACCAATATCTTCTAAAATCTGGTGCGTGGCGCCGTCTTCGCCCAATGTAACTCCTGCATGCGAGGCGCAGATCTTTACATTTTTATTGCTGTAGGCAATGCTCTGGCGAATTTGATCATACACTCGCCCGGTAGAGAAATTGGCGAAGGTAGTTGTGAAAGGAATTTTTCCACCAATGGTTAGTCCTGCAGCAATGCCCATCATATTGGCTTCTGCAATACCTACCTGAACAAAACGTTCGGGAAACTCTTTGATGAATTGCTGCAATTTCATGGAACCGGCAAGGTCGGCGGTCAATGCTACAATGTCTTTATTTTTCCGGGCTACTTCTACAATACCATCACCAAAGCCGCTGCGTGTATCTTTTTTGCCTGTGGGTTGAATGTCTTTAAGATTGTTCATCGTTCGCAAATGTAGTTGGTTAATTCAGTTCTGATTTTATAGAGGAGAAAAATTGTTCGTCGTTCTTCAATCTTTGCTCCCATTTCCATGCCGTAGCCATCATTTCATCCAAAGAATATTTTGGAATCCAGCCAAGCACTTTCTTTGCTTTATCATTGTTGGCGTAAATAGCAATAATGTCTCCCGGTCTTCTGGAACCGATCTCATAATTCAACTTCACACCACTTATTTTTTCGAAAGATTTGATGGCCTCCAATACGGTTACTCCATTGCCTGTACCCAGGTTGAATATTTCGAGATCACTTGTGTTCCTGTCTTCCTGCAAATATTTTATAGCCAGTGTATGTGCATGTGCAATGTCGCTTACATGAATAAAATCACGGACACAACTTCCATCACGTGTGGGGTAATCATCACCAAAAACAATCATTTTGGGAAGCTTACCGATGGCAGTTTGTGTAATAGCAGGAACTAAATTCTGCGGCTTGCCGATGGGCAACTCACCAATCAATGCAGAAGGATGGGCGCCAACAGGATTAAAGTATCTTAATAAAATGACTTTTGTAGGATGTGCTTTTTGAAACTCTGCCAGAATTTGCTCGCCCATTTGTTTGGTGGCACCATAAGGAGAAGCTGCAGGTTTTAATGGCGAGTCTTCGGTTACCATTGGTGTATCAGGTTCTCCATATACAGTACAGGATGAAGAAAAAACAAACCAGGGCGTTTTAAATTCCTGAACGCATTTCAAAAGATTAATGAGAGAAGTAAGGTTGTTTTCAAAATACATTAACGGTTTTTCAACAGACTCACCAACTGCTTTGAATGCAGCAAAATGAATGATGCCTTTGATATCCCTGTTCTCTTCAAAAATGGCAAAGGTGTCATCGAAATTACAGAGATCAACCTTGTAGTTTTTGACCGGTTTGCCAGTGATCTTTTCCACGCCCTTTAATATTGCCGCACTGGAACGGGAATTATCATCAACACTAATGATATCATAACCGTTTTCAATTAAATCAACAAGGGTGTGCGAACCGATATAACCACACCCGCCTGTTACTAAAATCTTGGCCATTGCTTAAGTATTGATTTGCCGCAAAAGTCGGGAAATACTGCAAAAGAATTATAGGAAAGCTTTGGTGATTACATAAATAAGTGCGGCCAGCAAACCGCTCACGGGAATGGTTAGTATCCATGCCCACACTAAATTGATAGTAACACCCCATCTTACAGCACTAATACGCTTGGTAGCACCTACTCCTACAATAGCACCCGTAAGGGTATGCGTTGTGCTTACTGGAATACCTAAAAGCACCGTCAAAAATAAAGTGATGGCACCTGCCCCTTCTGCACAAACTCCTTCAAGTGGTGTTACTTTGGTTATTCTTGCTCCCATGGTTTTTACAATGCGCCATCCGCCTGCAAGTGTTCCTAATGCAATGGCCGTGTAACAGGAAAGAGGTAACCATTCGGGCATATTAAAGGAAGATAGTTCTGTTTGGTTTCCCTGAAGTCCCTGATAAAACCAAAGTGCTGTAAGAATTAAGCCCATCGTTTTTTGAGAATCACCACCGCCATGTGCGAGGCTTAATCCGGCTGATGATAATAACTGAAGGCGTTTGAAGGTTGATTCTGCTTTTCTGGGTCTTGTGTTCCTGCTCAAATACACAACGGTGATAGTGACGATAATAGCCAGTATCATTCCTATGACAGGTGAAAGCACCATAAAGATCAGTGCTTTTATGACGGGAGCAGTATTAAAACCTCCAAAGCCACCCGCAGCTACAGCAGCACCTACTAACCCACCAATTAAGGTATGTGATGAACTGGACGGAATTCCATAATACCATGTGAGCAAATTCCAGCTTATGGCAGCAATAGTGGCTGAAAGGATCAAATGAAAATCAATGAGGTTGGAAGAAACAATGTTAGCGATAGTGCCGGCTACTTTATGTTCCTTAAAAATAAAAAAAGCGACGAAATTGAAAACAGCAGCCCAAAGCACGGCCTGAAACGGTGTCAACACTTTGGTGGAAACAATAGTAGCAATTGAATTGGCCGCATCATGAAAACCATTGGTGAAATCGAAAACCAGAGCGAGTGCTATAATGATTATTAAAAAGATCATACAATCAATTAAAATGCGATAGTGCTAATTATAAATACTTCCTTATTAGTTATGCATATTTTACAATAATGGATTCAATCACATTGGCCGCATCCTCGCATTTATCCGTTGCTGTTTCCATTACCTGATAGATCTCTCTTTTTTTAATTACTTCTTTGGCATCAGGTTCAGTGGCAAATAGCCGTTCAATGCTCATATCGAAAATATCATCGGCTTCATTTTCCAAACTGTTGATCTTAACTAATGATTCTGTTATCACTCTCATGTTTTTCATATTGCGCAATTCCCCAACAGCCTTGCGCACTTCATTGCAGCTTTGCAGAATGATTTCAGATAACTTCTGCATCCCAATATCATTTGGATTGACCCTGTAAAAATTGATTTTCTTTGCCGTGGCAAAAATGTAATCGGCAATATCGTCCAAAGCAGAAGCGAGATAGTGAATGTCTTCCCTGTCGAAAGGCGTAATAAAATTTCTTCCTAACTCCGTAAAAAGCAAATGCGTCAATTCATCGTTGTCGTGTTCTACATTTTCCATTTGCGTAATTAGGCCCTGCCTCTTATCAAAATCAGGTTCGCCAATTACCTGGGTAAGCAAACGTCCCATACTGCTTACATTGTCTGCGCTTTTTTCAAAAAGCCCATAGAAGATTTTATTTTTAGAAGCTAACAGTCTTGACAAAATATTCATACTTCTGTTTGTTTATAGTTGAGCGAAGATATGGGCTTATCAATCGAAGCCTGTTCTTAACAGAAAATTAATAATAACTTAATATAGATTTTGTTGGCTTCACAAACCGTGCTAAATATGAAGCAGATTCATCTGAAAATTCGATTAGGAGCATGAAGATTTATAGATCACAAAAACAGAAGTTCTACAATTCAATCGTTGTAAGTCGATTGTAGTTTATAATAGAGAAGGCAATGTTCTGGCAATGTTCTACTGTTCGTTTAACATTTTGGAGTATTGAAAAAAGGGTAATTGTTTCCTGAAGGTCTTGTTTGCAATTTACCAGGTAGCCCATTAGAAAACTGGTTGTATCTAAAATTATTTTCTCACAAATTGCAACTCGGCTGACAATAACTTCAGCCTGTAAAGGGTCTGCGGCATCGAAGGCTTGTAATGCCAATTCCAGTATTTTATTGCTGCTGTGAAATGGTTCTGCAATATTGGTTTGATTTAGTAATTGAGAACTGATAGTGCCGGTAAGAATATCATTTGCAATTTTTTCTGCCATATCGCCTATAATTTCTAACTGTCCTGTTATTTTGAGAGCAAACACGGCAAAGGGAATATTTACAGTTTGCGAGCCTTGTATGGAAAGATAATACTTGCAATCGCTTTCAATGAATTGCTGGCTGCCATTCACTCTTTCTTCAATCAAAATAACCTCACGTGCCAAATCCTTATCCGAATTAATAAGAGCTGTCAGCGCTTTTTCCTGTTGCGATAGAACCAGAGCCCACATTTCTTTCACTTCATCATTCAAAGATTTTAAATAAGGCATAAAAATTTATTGAGTAAATGAGGCGAGAGCCTTGCCGCAATTTATAAGATTAGCTTACCGGATAATCAATCCAAATATTATTTAATTGTTACCTAATAGTTAACTGGCCATACAATAGATGATGCAGTAAATAAAAACTCATTCACTATTCTTATCTCGTTTGGACAAATGCTTGATAACTTTTGCTTCTATATAAAAAATAATTTCTTCGGCTATATTTTCGGTCTGGTCACCTATCCGTTCCAATCTCCTGATCATTGATAAAATTGTCAGTGCCTGTTCCATACCGGCAGAATGTTTTGAAATGTATTGTGCAATGAGGTCATTGGCCTTTCTGTTGATCTCATCCAGCAATTCATCACGCCTGAAAATTCCGCGTGCGACAGCGCTGTCTTCTTTTTCAAAAGCATTCAGTATTTCCGCTACCATTTGAAGGCATTCATCGTACATTTCAATAACCATTGTTTGATCCAGCAAGGATTTGTTGAATGGTTCTTTGGTATCCAAAATCATTTTAGCAATCCCTTCGGCAATGTCGCCAATCCGCTCTAAATTGGTATTGATTTTTAGCACAGCCAATAAAAACCGGAGGTCCACAGCAACGGGAGAATACAAGGCAAATATGTCTTCACAATCTCTATCAATCTTTAATTCGGCGCCGTTCACTCTTTTTTCAATCTGCACAATTTCCCGTGCAAGATCTTTGTCAAAATTTAAGAGTGCCGAAAGTCCTTTCTGAAGCTGCGACTGAACGAGCTTCCACATCTCAATGGTTTCTTCTTTTATAGTGCTTAGTTCAAGATCTAGCTTAGTCATGATTATGCCTTTATTGCGGTGAATGAAATTAACTGAATCTTCCAGTGATATAATTCTGCGTTCTCGGGTCTTTCGGTTCTGTAAACAGCGTTCTGGTATTTTCATATTCTATCAGCTCCCCCAAATAAAAAAAAGCAGTTTTGTCGCTGACCCTTGCTGCCTGCTGCATATTGTGAGTAACGATAACGATCGTAAAATTCCTTTTCAATTCCGATAAGAGATCTTCAATGCTTGCTGTTGAAATAGGATCAAGGGCAGATGTGGGTTCGTCCAATAATAATACTTCAGGTTCCATGGCAACAGCCCTTGCGATACATAAACGTTGCTGCTGTCCCCCGGAAAGAAAGGAACCTTTTTTATGCAGTGCATCTTTCACCTCGTTCCATAGTGCAGCTTTTAAAAGAGAAGTTTCAACGATATGGTCTTTATCTTTTTTTGAAAGCTTTATTCCATTTAGTTTGTATCCTGCAATGACATTGTCGTAGATGCTTAAATTGGGAAATGGATTGGGCCTTTGAAACACCATTCCAATTTTCAGACGAACCAGAATCGGATTGGTCTCATACACATCATCCTTATGAAGCAATATTTTTCCATTGGTGGTAGTGCCGGGAATTAGTTCATGCATTCGGTTAATGCAGCGCAGGAATGTAGTTTTGCCGCAACCCGATGGGCCCATCACAGAGATTACCTGATTTTGGGGAATATCCATTGTTACGTTTTTTACCACGTGATTCGTTCCGAAATACGCATTAAAATTCTCACTTCTTATAATTGTACTTTCCATTTTCTCGTTATCAGCTTTGTTGAAATATTTAATAAAAGCACCCAGATCAATAATATGGTAGATGCACCCCATGCCAGATCATGCCATTCATCGTATGGACTGGTAGCATAATTAAAAATGAGTAAGGGAAGACTTTGCATGGGTTTCAATATATGGGTGCTCAGGTAAGGATTACCAAATGCAGTAAACAAAAGCGGTGCTGTTTCGCCGGCCACTCGTGCAATAGCCAGCATAATGCCCGACAAGATGCCACTAAAACCACAGGGAACGATAATCCGTAAGATCACTTTTTGATAAGGAAGACCTAATGCCAAACCTGCTTCCTTTAAAGAAGAAGGAATTAGTTTTAAATTTTCTTCGGTGGAACGAATAATGATGGGAAGCATCATAATGGCGAGTGCTATGCTTCCGGATAAAGCAGAAAAACCTCCCCGCGGTCTTACAATCCAAAAATAAATTACAATGCCAATCACAATCGAAGGTGTGCCTTGTAGTATATCCACCGCAAGGCGGCTCCAGTATGAAATCTTACTATTGCTATTCTCACTCAAATAAATTCCGCAAAGGACCCCAAGGGGCACTGCAATAAGCGTTGCCACCAGTACAATCAATATGCTTCCAACCAAAGCATTGGCAATGCCACCTCCAGGTTCGCCAACCGGTTGAGGAATATTGGTTAGAAAATTCCAGTTAATCTGGGTGATACCCGTTTTCAACACGTAATAAATAATAGCAAACAAAGGAAGAGTAATCAGAAAGGCCAGTAAGATCATTAGACCTTCGAACATCCTGCTCTTCCATAATCTGAATTGTAATCCCCTGAACCTACTACTCATTTGTAAATCGTTTTATTACCGCCTTACCAATAATATTAATGACTACAGTAACCAGAAACAGAAGCAATCCCAGTTCAATAAGTGCAGACAGATAAACTGCACGATCGGCTTCTGTAAATTCATTGGCAATAACACTGGCCATTGTATTGGATGGCGCAAAAATGCTGGTCGGAAGCCTATTCGTATTCCCGATTACCATGGTGACTGCCATGGTCTCCCCCAATGCTCTTCCCAATGACAAAAGCAATCCTGCGAACAATCCGGATTTTGTATAAGGAAGCGTAATGTTCCTGATCACTTCATAGCGTGTAGCACCCAATGAGTAGGCGCCTTCCTTAAGTGAGGAAGGCGTTAACCGTATCAGTTCCCGTCCAAGAGAGGCTGCGTAAGGAATGATCATGACAGCAAGTACCAGGGATGCTGTAAAAATTCCCACACCATAGGGAGCTACTC
>JAICTW010000131.1 GCA_025936195.1 Flavisolibacter sp. | reverse complement strand
TTTATCAGCAAATGGGCAGTGGTTCTCGAAAGCCAGTTCTCCATTCGGGCTATGGTCAACTCCTGTGCAGGTCAAAACCAATCCTGTTACCGGCCCACTTGGTTACGATAACTCTATTTTTGTTGATGATGATGGAAAACCTTACATGGTGATCAAAAACGGTCGAAAGGTAAATCGTTTGCAGGCATTAGGAAGGGATGGACAACTGGCAGATACGGTAATTGATTTAGATTGGATTAATGGTAACCTTCAATACAGTTGGGCGGAAGGACCGGTAATGTAAGCGAAACGGATATTATTTTTATTTCCCTGCAGGTGATGTGTCCGGCGGACAGTACGTGCTAAGAACAAAGGAGCTGGCTGTAACACGGATTGATTTTAACGCAGCGGATACTTCGCCCAAAGCAGGCATCTATATTACAAATGGGAACCAACAAGTGATTGTAAGATTATACAGCGGTTATCATGATGGGAAGAAAATAATTTTGAATTCGATATAGCAACCCGTGTCCCTTCGAATTCATTCGGCAATACGGCAACATCTAAATAAAAAATTTCTGTGGAATGAGAAGTGATAAAAGAACAAGAGTAAGGTTTCGGGAAAGAGCAAACAACAATACTGGGAGAAGATTGCATTTACTTCTTGCAGCAGGCTTCACAGTCTTTGTTTACGCAAGTGCTTGTGCACAGGAGAAATTATATTCCAATGAATTTCCCTTAAGTGATGTGACCTTGCTCGACGGTCCTTTCAAACATGCCCGTGATCTGAATATTCAAACGCTGTTAAAGTATGATGTCGATCGTTTGCTGGCGGGATACAGGAAAGAAGCCGGCCTGCCTGAAAAAGCAAAAAGCTATCTCAACTGGGCTGGGTTGGATGGCCACATTGCGGGGCATTACCTCTCGGCAATGGCCATGAACTGTGCAGCCACAAACAATGAGGAATGCAAGCGAAGGATGGAGTACATAATAGCTGAACTGAAGGCCTGCCAGGATGCAAACGGAAAGAATTATCCTGATTGGGGCATTGGTTATGTTGGTGCCGTTCCCAATAGCAAACAAATATGGAGCACTTTGCAAAAGGGTGATTTTGCTGCCTTTCATTCCGCATGGGTACCCTGGTACAATGTACATAAAATGTATGCGGGATTAAGAGATGCCTGGTTGTATGCAGGAAATGAAGAGGCGAAAAACGTCTTTTTAAAATTCTGTGACTGGGCCATCAACATTACTGCTTCACTTTCGGATGCGCAGATGCAATCCATGCTGGATACCGAACAGGGCGGGATGAATGAGGTTCTTGCTGACGCGTATCAAATGAGCGGCGATGAAAAATATTTGGTTGCTGCCAAACGGTTCTCTCACAGGATGCTGCTTGACCCCATGGCGGAGGGGATTGACAATCTCGATAACAAGCACGCCAATACCCAGGTTCCCAAAGCCATCGGCTTTGACCGAATTGGGGAATTGAGTAATGATGTGAAATACGCGAAAGCCGGTAATTTCTTCTGGCAAACGGTGACCACTAACCGCAGTCTGGCTTTTGGTGGCAACAGCCGCAGGGAATCTTTTCCAAGCGCCAGCGCCTGCACCGATTTTATAAATGATGTGGAAGGACCGGAGTCCTGCAACTCGTACAACATGCTTAAGCTTACTGAAGATTTGTTCCGTAAGAATCCATCTGCGAAGTATGTTGACTACTTTGAAAGAACTTTGTACAATCACATTCTTTCAACGCAAAACCCTGTCAATGGCGGCTATGTTTATTTTACGCCGGTGCGTCCGAGGCATTACAGGGTGTATTCTGCACCAAACGAAGCGATGTGGTGTTGTGTAGGCAGCGGAATGGAAAACCACAGTAAGTACAACGAGTTTATCTACACGCACAGCAATGATTCTCTGTTTCTGAACCTGTTCATTGCATCTGAATTGAACTGGAGAAAAAGGGGAGTAAAGATTAAACAACAAACAAACTTTCCATTTGAAGAACAAACAAAGCTTACCGTAACAGAAGGATCTTCACGCTTCAAATTATTGGTTCGTTATCCTTCGTGGGTGAAAGATGGTGCATTAAAAATTATAGTGAATGGCAAAGCGGTGTCCTACACTTCTCATCCGTCTTCCTACGTTGCTATCGACAGGTTATGGAAAAAGGGAGATGTGGTTAAGGTAATCTTACCAATGCACAACACCATCGAGCACCTGCCCAATGTTCCGGAATACATCGCCTTTATGCATGGACCCATTTTGCTCAGTGCAAAAACGGGAACTGAAGATTTGCAAGGTTTGATCGCCGATGATAGTCGCTGGGGCCATATTCCGAGCGGGAAAAAACTTCCTATCGATAAAGCGCCGATCATCGTTGAAGATAATCTTGCTTCCTTAACCAATAAACTAAAGCCGGTTGCGGGAAAGCCTTTAAATTTCACGGCTCCACAAATCAAACTGATAAATCCGATACCTGTGGTTTTTGAACCGTTCTTTAAAATTCATGATACGCGGTACATGATGTATTGGATGGCCCTAAGCAATAATCAATATCGTTCTTATCTGGATTCCATAACTGTGCTGGAAAATCAAAGGCTTGAACTTGACAAACGAACAATTGATTTTGTAGCACCGGGCGAGCAACAACCTGAAGTGGATCATTCCATGCAAAGGCAAAATTCAAACACGGGTAACAATATGGATGAATTCTGGAGAGATGCCCGCAATGGATTCTTTAGCTATAAATTATCGACAAACAAGGAAACCGGTTTGAGTTTGATTGTTCGCTACTGGGGTGCTGAAAGCGGCAACAGGAAGTTTGATATTTATATCGACAACGAAAAATTAATTACCGAGGATATTTCAGGCAAATGGAATGAAAGAAAATTCCAAGAAGTGGAATATGCTATTCCGGATGAAATGCTCAAAGGCAAAAAAGGCGTACGGGTAAAATTTCAACCATTGCAGGGAAATACGGCAGGTGCGGTTTATTATATCCGCCTTGCAAGAAAAAAGAAAGATAATCAATGAAAAAAAACAGGAACTTAATTGCTTGTTTGCTGCTTGTTGCAGGTTTTATTGCAAAAGGGCAGGCGCAATCGAATCAAAATTCAAGGGCTCAGCAAAGTTCTGCGGCCGTTATCCAGGTTGATCTTTCTAAGAAAACATCGGAACGACTAAAACCAATATGGTCATGGTTTGGATACGATGAAGCCAACTATACCTACATGAAGGACGGCAAAAAGCTGCTGTCGGAACTTGCTGCATTAAGTCCCGTCCCGGTTTATATCCGGTGTCACAATTTATTGACTTCCGGTAATGGGCAACCGGCATTAAAATGGAGTTCAACGAATGCCTATACGGAAGATGCGAACGAGAAGCCGGTGTATAATTGGGAACTAACTGACAGCATTTTTGATAGCTATGTGAGCAGGGGCATAAAGCCCTACGCTGAAATCGGTTTTATGCCCGAAGCACTTTCTGTTAAGCCGGAATCGGGCGGCTTTGAAATGACACCGGCAAAAGAGAAAGTTTATCACTATACCGGTTGGAATTATCCTCCCAAAAGCTATGAAAAGTTTGCAGAGTTAGTTTATCAATGGGTAAAACATTGCGTTGCCAGGTATGGAGAAAAAGAAGTGGCAAGCTGGTATTGGGAAGTATGGAATGAGCCCGACATTTCCTACTGGAAAGGAACGACCGAAGAGTATATAAAGTTGTACGACTATGTTGCCGATGCAGCGAAAAGAGCGTTTCCAAAAATAAAAATCGGCGGACCGGAGACAACGAATCCCGGTGGCGAACATGCATCCGCATTTCTTAAAACATTTCTGGATCATATCGTGAATGGAAAAAATTATGCGACCGGAAAAAAAGGAGCGCCGCTTGATTTTGTTAGCTTTCATGCCAAGGGAAATCCGCGAGTCATCAACGACACGGTATGGATGAACATTGGTGTTCAACTTCGTCATATCGATAAAGGTTTCGAGATCATTTCTTCTTTTCCTACTCTGAAAAATTTGCCTATCATCATTGGTGAGTCCGATCCTGAGGGCTGCGCTGCCTGTCCTGCAGATATTTTTCCCAACAATGATTACAGGAATGGAACGATGTATTCAAGTTATACTGCAGCATCGTTTGCAAGGGAATATGAGCTGGCAAAAAACAGGAACGTAAACTTATTGGCTGCTTTAACATGGGCATTTGAATTTGAAAATCAGCCCTGGTTTCGCGGCTTCAGAGATCTCGCCACCGACGGTGTTGACAAACCGGTGCTCAATACATTCCGCATGTTTGGTATGATGCGCGGTAATAAAGTCCTCGTGGTAAGCAATTCTCCATACAATTATAGTTCTATTCGCGATTCAAGTGTTAGAGGTAAAGAGTCCGATGTAAATGGTTTGGCTTCAGCAGGTAATCGCTCCGCTTCTGTAATGGTTTGGAATTATCACGATAAGAATGACCTGGCAGTACCGGCTACGACCGTTTCTGTAGTGATTAATGGACTGCCTGCTGAAAAGGTTTTAGTAACCCATTACAGGATTGACCAGGAGCATAGCAACGCTTATGTAGCATGGAAAAAAATGGGATCACCACAAAATCCATCTGCGGAACAAATTGCAGAATTGGAAAGAGCAGGACAGTTGCAAATGCTGGATTCTCCACGATGGATAAAAACAAAAAATGGTAAGCTGACAGTTGGGTTTGAACTGCCGCGACAGGGTGTTTCATTGATTCAATTGAGCTGGTAAATATTTAAGGGTGGAAGCTGAAGACCACGACCAAAATCAGAAACGAAAAGCTTTATAAATGAAAAGAGAAACAAAAACCTTCAGTCTATTGAAACCATTTGCATGTAGCATAGTTTGGGTGCTTTCATTTATTCCAACAAGTATGAATGCGCAACAAACTGCACTGGTGCGTACGGCCAAAGCAAAAGCAGATAAATTACAAACGAACGTTCAAAGGTCTTCGTCAAACACAAAGGACGAACGAACACTGACAGATGTTTACAAGAACGCCTTCTTAATGGGCGTGGCGGTTAGTCCGGCCGTCACATCCGGCAGGGATAAAGCTTCGCAGGATATCGTGGTCAAACAGTTCAACGCCATCACGGTTGAAAATGTTATGAAGGCTGCATTGATCAATCCCAAACCTGGTGTTTATAATTGGGGACCTGCAGACGATTATGTTGTGTTTGGGGAGAAGCACCACATGTTCATCGTTGGACATACGCTGGTATGGCACAATCAGGTGCCCGCCTGGTTCTTTACCAATGCAGAAGGGAAACCCAATACAAAGGAAGAACAGCTTGAAAGATTGAGAAGCCATATACAGGCTGTTGCCGGCAGGTATGCCGGACGAGTGAACAGTTGGGATGTGGTGAATGAAGTGATGGGCGAAGATGGAAATTACCGTTCCACAAGTTGGGTGAATGCAGTTGGTAACGGCGATACCTTAGTAAAATACGCTTTCAAATTTGCTGCACAATATGCCCCGAACACTGAATTATACTACAATGATTTTAATGCCTGGCGTCCGGAGAAACGCGATGGTATTGTGCGCATGATAAAAATGCTTCAAAAAGAAGGCATCCGAATTGACGGTGTGGGCATGCAGGGGCACTGGGGATTAGACTATCCGAAAACAAAATATATTGAAGATGCCATTGATGCTTATGCGGCTTGCGGAGTGAAAGTAAGCATAACGGAACTGGATGTAGATGTTCTTCCTTTAACCAAAGAAGGACAGATCATTGGCCAGTGCATGGCCGATAAACAATTCCAGTTAGAAGAATTCAAAACGTTTTTAGATCCTTATCGAAAAGGTTTGCCGGACAGCATGCAAAAAGCCTTGGCGAACAGGTATGCGGAATTGTTTTCAATCTTTTATAAGCGCAGGGATAAGATTGAAAGAGTGACACTGTGGGGTCTTGATGATGGCATGAATTGGAAGAATGATTATCCGATTCCCGGCAGAACAAATTATCCATCCTTGTGGGACAGGCAACGGAAACCGAAACCTGCATTTTATGCGGTGTTGGATGTCCCTTTGAAACTTAAAAAACAGAAATCCTCCAGGTGAAGTTTTTTAGCATGATCCTAATCGAATTAAAATGAAATCGAAAATCAGTATTGCAATTATTATCTGTCTTAATGTACTTAAATCAAATGCACAAAACCCTATCATAAAACATATTTTCACCGCCGATCCGGCGCCTATGGTTTATCATGATACTGTTTTCCTGTACACCGGGCATGATACCGCTTCAACAACGGCTACCAATTACAAAATGCCTGACTGGCACGTGTTTTCTTCAACCGATATGGTGCACTGGAAAGACTATGGTGCACTGCTTTCGCCTCATACCTTTTCCTGGGCCACCGGTGATGCTTATGCGGCGCAATGCATTGAGAGAAACGGTAAGTTCTACTGGTACGTTGCAACGTTCCATAAAAAGGACAGCAACAGTAACGGTGGAGCGGCCATTGGCCTAGCCGTTTCCGACAGGCCAACTGGTCCTTTCAAAGATGCCATCGGCAAAGCACTCATCGTAAACGAAATGACTACCGATATGAAATACGGATGGGACGATATTGATCCTACTGTTTTTATTGATGATGATGGACAGGCTTATCTCTTCTGGGGCAATGGAAGCTGTAAATGGATAAAGCTGAAGAAGAACATGACTGAAATGCAGGATTCCATTCACACCTTCAAACCACTTCACTATATCGAAGGTCCCTGGGTTTACAAACGCAACGGACTTTATTATCTCGTTTATGCCAGTGCGGGAACAAAACCGGAGATGATTGAATACTGCACTGCAAATAACATTGAGGGGCCATGGGAATACAGGGGCATCATTGAGGGAAATGTTCCAAACAGTTTTACAACACATCCCGGGATTATTGATTACAAAGGCAAAAGTTATTTCATTTATCACAACTGATCGTTGCCTACTGGCGGCAGTTATCGTCGGTCCAATAGCGTTGATTACATGTACTACAATCCTTATGGCAAGATCCCAA
>JAICTW010000740.1 GCA_025936195.1 Flavisolibacter sp. | reverse complement strand
GAAGTGAAAAGCCTGTGAGCCATTCCAATGACCATTAGAAACTTTATACAGTACCATACTGTCAGATCCCAAACCGGTAACAATACTCAGCAAGGAAGCATTTAAAATAAGGAGTGAAATACTTCCGAATTGCCCAGGTAAAGCCAGGTTGCTCAAAACCAATCCAGCCAGAAACATAATCACCAAATAAAAAAAACGAATCAGTGCAACCCGTAACATGAAGTTGAAGATAGAGCAACAACCTACAACAACAAAAATCTAAACAATATTCTTAATTTGGCATATTCCTTTTCTATGCCAGTCCACAAAAAAAATCTCCGCACAGAACTCACTACCGGCTTCGGCGAAAAAAGCACTCAAAGCGGCGACCGCTATTATCGCAAAGATGGTAAGCCTAACATCATCAGAAAAGGAATCAGTTTTTTTGACCAGCTAAGCTGGTATCACACCATCCTTTCCATGTCCCGCTGGAAATTCTGGTTATGGCTGATCGTTCCATACATAACCGTAAATGCCTTTTTTGCTTTCGTCTATTACAGTATTGGAGTGGAGCATTTGGAGGGATTGAAAAGAGGTTCTGAATGGCATAACTATATTGAAGCATTCTTCTTCAGCTTTCAAACATTTACAACTGTTGGCTATGGACATGTAAGTCCGGAAGGAACACTGACAAGTTCTGTTGCTGCTTTTGAATCTTTTCTTGGCGTACTGACCTTAGCGCTTGCAGCCGGTTTATTTTATGGACGCTTTTCAAGGCCAAGGTCATTTTTAAAATTCAGCGATGTTGCTTTAATCGCTCCTTACAAGGACGGAACTGCATTAATGTTCCGCACCGTTCCTTACAAAAACAATCATTTGATGGATGCGGAAGTGAAACTGACCATGGGCATGAGAATGATGCGAAATGGTGAAGAGAAAAATGAATTCTATACTCTGAACGTTGAATTCAATAAGATCAATGCGTTGATACTGAACTGGACGATCGTTCATCCTATTAATGAAGAAAGTCCTGTTTACGGATTGAGTTTGGAAGAACTGAAACATGCAAGGGCTGAAGTATTGGTTTATTTAAAAGCGTATGATGAAGGATTTTCTAACACGGTTGTTGGCCGGACATCTTATACAGCAGATGAAATTGTACAAGGCGCCAAATTCAAACCTATGTATGAACGATCCGCATCAGGCGAAGCCACCATTCTTCACCTTGATAAGCTGAATGATTTTGAAATGGTGAAACTGCCCGAATTTAAACTGGCTGGATCCTTATAAATCTTTTCCGGTTAATGTAATACAGGAATAAAAAATAAATGATCGGCACCATGCTTAACAACTTTAGCAAAAAAATTCCTGAAGTATGCCCCATTGCATACAAAATCAGGATCATAATAAATCCAACAATCAATTGCGCATCTTCAATGGCACATACAATGGTAAAGTACCTTGTGTGACTTCTTGCATAAGTAACGTTTAGCGGGCTGGTAATATGAAATCCATCTGTAATAACAAGCTTGGTAGGATTGGTTGGCATGTCAATCACAACCGGCTTGTTCCGCACCAGCGAATAAATGCAGTACCCGTTTACTACTACGTTCAGTTTAAGAAGCCGCAGCAATAACTGATTTTTTTGTAGAACGACGATCCTATGTCTTTGTGCCGGTTTTATTTTTTCAATGCTTTTATGATCTCGATAAAATCACTCGCAACCAAAGAGGCGCCACCTACTAATCCGCCATCCACATCGGGACAAGCAAATAACTCCGCCGCATTGTTTGCTTTTACACTTCCACCATACAAAATAGAAATTTCATCGGCAACTTCTTTCCCGTATTTGCCTTGTAATACAAAACGTAAATGCTTGTGCATTTCCTGCGCCTGTTCTGTGGTAGCCGTTTTTCCGGTGCCAATGGCCCAGATAGG
>JAICTW010000674.1 GCA_025936195.1 Flavisolibacter sp. | reverse complement strand
GAATATCTGGGTCATTGAATTCGGCCTCATTGCCTGCGTTCTGATTCTTCCGCTTGCTTTCATTGCCGGTCCTTTCAGAGGAATACCTATCGGTTGGAGATTGATTGACTGTTCGTTTGGTGTGTTTGGATTTGTGCCCTTATGGATCTGCTATTCAAAAGCAAAACAATTAGCACTAAAAGATTATTCATCAAATCAACAAATATGGAAACCGTAGTACAAAGTGTATGGACAAAAACCAAGGTGCTTGTAAAAGCTCTTATTATTGGGGGTATTGTATTGATTTTACAAATACCAACCTTCTTTGTTCAGGATTTAATTAAGGAGCGGGAACAAAGACAAAAAGAAGCCATTGCGGAAGTAAGCAGCAAATGGGCAAGAAAGCAAAATATTGCGGGACCGGTATTGGTTTTGCCTTACTGGCAAGCCGGTTTGGACAGTACTAAAAATACAACCAAACATTTTGCTTATTTTCTTCCCGATCAGTTGCAGATCAATGCAAGGGTGCGTCCCGAAGAAAAATACAGAGGCATTTATAAAGTAATGCTTTATTCATCAACGCTTCATTTGAATGGCAGTTTTCATTCCATTGCTTTGGATAAACTGAATATTAATCCTGCCAATGTGTTATGGAATGAAGCTTTTGTGCACATGGGTATTTCCGATGTAAAGGGTTTGAATGATGAATTGAAATTGAATTGGGGAAATCAGGTGTTAACCCTGTCACCTGATAATTTAGGTGGAAATACATTGGGAGAAGGGTTGAATGCTCCATTAAATCTAACCGGCATTGATGATCTAAAGCAAGCCGGGTTTTCCTCTGACATGGATATTAATGGCTCTGAAGAATTGCTTTTTACACCGGTAGGCAAAACCACTTTGGTAGATATGTCTGCAAAATGGCCGCACCCAAGTTTCACCGGCGATGTATTGCCGGCAGATACAAAAATCAGCAATGATAGTTTCCAGGCAAAATGGAAAAGCGTTGCGCAGAAGAGAAATTTTCCGCAGCAGTGGAAGGACGATGCCTTTATACTTGGCTCTGGTGACTCCAGTCTCACCAACAATATCAGCACAAGTGCCTTTGGCGCCGATTTGTATGTGCCGGTGAGTGGTTATCAAAAGATCATGCGTTCGGTGAAATATTCTTTCCTCTGCATTTTGCTCACATTTGCTGCCTTCTTTTTAATAGATACGTCCAACAAAAAATCAGTTCACCCATTTCAATATGGATTGATTGGGTTAGCTCTTGTTTTGTTTTATACCTTGCTATTATCATTTTCCGAATACATTGGATTTAACTTATCCTATGTAATTGCATCAATAGCAACTATTGGATTGATTGCATGGTTTGTAAAAGGTGTTTTGAATTCTTCGCGGTTGTCCGTCATTTTAGCGATGGTGTTATTGCTTATGTACACTTATGTGTTTACTATTTTGCAACTACAGGATTATGCCTTGTTGCTCGGCAGCATTGGATTGTTTATTACACTTGCCGTGATCATGCAGTTCTCGAAAAAAATTCAATGGTAAGAGTTGATGATAAAAAAAATCTGTGGAGCAAAACCATTGTAATAGTATTGTGATGCAGATTTAAAAAGCGCAAAAGAAAATTATGATCGCAAAAGAAAAACTACTCGACAGCAATTCTTCATTCTCGTGGAAAGCAAGGCTGAAAAGCTTTGCCTATGCATGGCAAGGCATGATTTCCTTTTTTAGAACGGAACACAATGCATGGATCCATTTGTCTGTTACAGTCCTGGTAACCGTTTTGTCCGTAACTCTTGGCGTTGACAGGTTTGAAGTAATTGCTGTCGTTTTTTCTATTGCCTTTGTGTGGATTGCAGAAATGATCAACACCGCCATCGAAAAAATGATGGACTTTATGTCCACAGAAAAGCACCCACAAATAAAATTGATCAAAGATATTTCAGCAGGTGCTGTATTGGTTGCCGCCATTGCTGCTGTTATCGTTGGTTGTATCGTTTTCATTCCAAAATTATTGGCGCTATGAAATACCTGCAGCACAATTTTTTGATTCGTTTTTATTTCAGCCGCAACGACGTGGATCAAATACTCATTCTCAGTAGCCTTTTCAGTTTCGGCTTAATAACCTTTCGCATCATTTACACGGGGCACTTGCTTTTTGCATTCCTTGCCTGGAACTTGTTCCTTGCTTTTGTTCCTTATTTCATTTCCCAAAAAATGAGTCATTCACAATCACAAAACAAACGGAAATTTATTCTTTGTGCATTGGTGTGGCTGCTTTTTATTCCCAATGCTTTTTACATCATCACCGATCTTTTTCATTTGGACATGAACGAGAATGTTCCTTTGTGGTACGATCTTGTTTTGTTGTTGTCCTTT
>JAICTW010000358.1 GCA_025936195.1 Flavisolibacter sp. | reverse complement strand
CATTTCTTTTGTTTTTTCATTGTTGCTAATACATTGTCAAGCTGATTGAACCTGGTCTCCCAAAGTTTTCTAAACTGGTTTAACCATTTATCAATCTCTTTCATTTTGTTTAGTTCGAGCTGGTAATAAATTTCCCTGCCTTTGTATTCCTGTTTTACCAGTTCGCATTCGGTTAAAACACGCAGGTGTTTCGAGACCGCTTGCCGTGTGGTGTCAAAATGTTCGGCAATGGCATTTGGCGTCATTGCCTGTAATGCAATTAAAGTAATGATTGCCCTTCTCGTCGGGTCGGCTATTGCCTGGAAAATATCACGTCTCATAGTGCTTCGATTTTTTGTGAAACCAGCCGGTTGCAAATATAAGCGCAACTATTTGGTTGCACAAAATTATTTTGCAAATTTTTTTAATCAAATCTTTTAGATGCCTTCAGTTGTGAGAAACTATAAAAGCGAATACTTTCAATTCTACGGTTCCCATTGGCGCCATCTACACTTTTCGAAACCTTAATACTGTCGCCAAAGTATTCAAAGGAGTAGCCTTCATGAGCATTGTCGAACGTTCCAATATAAATTCTGAAATTAACAGAGTCGGTAAGATATTCGGATACTCTGTCGCCTCCAAAAGCACCACTTCCAAAAATTGTGAACGTCTCAACAAATAGTTTTTTATTGCAGAGAGCTACAGTGCTATCGTATTTTGCTTTACTTCGGTCACCTCGACAAGCAATAAAGCATAGTAAGAAAATAAATAATGGAGGGCTATAAAAAAACTTCATTGCTAATAATTAGGTAACTACTTGTAGCTGTGGCTAACTCAAAAATATACGAAAGTTTTTTCCTCTCAAATCCAACAAACAATTTTTTGAATCTTTCAAAAAGAGAAACCTATCCACTTAAACGAAAGTTTTTACTTCCTAAAAAATTTTCGCAAATACAAACTCTAAATTAATTTCTGAAGTAGCAGAAATTACCAACAAACTCAACCAATCGCTAGGGCAATCATCCATCAAATTCAATCAAAACTCTTCCTTAATACTGGCACTTGTTTTGATAGTACTATCCTTTATCCTTCATTGCTGATCTGCAATTCTGTTCAGCAATGGATAAAATAATTCAATAAAAACCAAAGATCATTTTATGCTGGCAATGAATTTTCGCGGACCTTTTCGAATAAGGGCTGTACGCAACAAACCCGTTCCACATATCGAGCATCCCGGCGATGCTATTGTTCGGGTAACACGTTCCTGTATTTGCGGTTCCGATTTACACTTGTATCATGGGC
The DNA here is from genome assembly GCA_025936195.1 of Flavisolibacter sp. The sequence continues at coordinate 2,991 of JAICTW010000358.1, read as the reverse complement.
TTGTACCTGATACCCGCGTTGGTTCCACTTTTGGTCATGAGTTTATTGGGGTAGTGGAGGAAGTAGGCGCTGATGTTCAAAATTTGAAAACAGGCGACAGGGTGCTGGTGCCTTTCAATATTGGTTGCGGCATTTGTCCCTTCTGTTCACAGGGCTTGTACAGCAATTGTAACGAGTCGAATCCATCGGCTGCAGCAGCCAGTGGTATTTACGGCTATTCTCACACTACCGGTGGTTACGATGGCGGACAAGCCGAATATGTTCGTGTGCCTTACGCTGATGTTGGTCCCTATAAAATTCCAGATTGGTTAGATCCAGATGATGCCGTTCTGCTGACCGATGTTTTTCCTACCGGCTATTGGGCAGCAATGATGGGAGGAATTCGTAAGGGCGATACGGTTGTAGTGTTTGGTGCAGGACCCATTGGCATCATGGCGGCGAAGTGTTCGTGGTTGTTTGGTGCAGGCAGAGTGATCGTGATTGATCAACTGGAATACCGCCTGGAGTTTGTAAAAAATTATGCGCAGTGCGAAGCGTATAATTTTCGCTCTATTGGTGATCCTGTACTCTTCCTTAAAAAGACAACGGATTATTTCGGCGCCGATGTTTGTATTGATGCCGTAGGTTGTGAAGCAGCCGGAAGTTTGCCCCAAACTATTATGGGACGCAAGCTGTTGCTGGAAGGCGGCTCTACTACTGCATTGCAGTGGGCCATTAATTCAGTGAAAAGAGGCGGAATTATTTCTGTTGTTGGTGTTTACGGTCCGATAGGTTCATTAATACCTGTAGGAAGTATTTTAAATAAAGGGCTTACGCTTCGTGCTAACCAGGCTTCAGTGCTTGAACTCTTGCCCAGGTTGGTGGAGCACATCAAAGAAGGTCGTGTGGATCCAAAGGCCATTATCACCCATCGTGTTCCGCTGGAAGAAGTAGCCGATGCCTATCATATCTTTTCTCATAAACTGGATAATTGTATCAAAACCGTATTAATTCCCCCACGGGCCGCATAGTCAAGGTAATTGGTGAGTGGTCAATGGTCAGTGGTGAAGTGAGTATTCATTCACCTATTTCAAAACCTGTTTAAAAGATCATCTAAAAACAAGTGTATGGAAAACAGAACAGAAAACAATATAGCAGAAGATGCGCTGCAACAAGGCAATGATGAAAGCAAACTTGCCAACATTAACGGATGGGGCGTTGATGCCGATCCGGAAAATGATCCTACCTATCCCATGAAACATTGGAACGGTGATGATCATAAGCGGTCACACTATCACAGGCCTCCGCAGCAGCCCCAAACAGTGGAAATTCTGAAAACGATAGAGCGTAAGAATGTGTCAGCAACCTTTGGCACTTCAGTGCCACCTTCCGGCTTAAGCGGTATGATCCGCCGTTATGCTTTCAAGTACAGTGAAGACAGTTATCGTCATTGGTTGCCTCTGGTGATTGCCGACAGGGTAAATGTTGTGGAAGGTATTGTTGACGATTTAATTCATGGACACATTCCAAACATTTTTGCAGAGAAAGGGGGTAAGGCTGCATGGAAATATAACCGCAAGGGAATGATCAGGAAGCTGGCAATAGGCGCCGGTGTTGCCATTGGCATTGCTGCTTTGATGTATGCAAAAAGCCAAACGGGAAAAAAGAAGTTGAAGGTGTCGTGAAAGGAAGCTGAATAGAAATCCAAACGTTGAAGTGAGTGACACAACAGACGCTTAATAGTAGTAATGCAGCTAAGTACAAAATAGTTCAACATCATTTTAAAGAATTGCTTCAAACAAAACTTCGATCTGCTCAATACGTTTATTAAACCTTCTTTAAGAAAAAAGAAAATCATCCTAACTCATATCTTTTAAAAACAAGAAACACTCTCAAACGAGAGTGTTTCTTGTTTAGCTATAAATTTAATTTTTAAAAATCTTTCTTCTTCTCCATTGCTTTTTGCATTGGGTTTGGACCTGTGGATTGTCCACGTGCCTGTTGTTTCATCTTAAATACTTCCAGTTTTGTTGGCTGTGGCGCTACATTGCCCCAGGTGTTATTGCTTTCATCAATATCGGCTGTTTCACGCAGCGGATCAATTTTGACAGAAGCCACTTCCTTGTCCTTCATAAATGTTTTCACTACAGCTTTTTCATTCAGTCGCCAAACCTGTGCCGGGATGCGTTCTATTTCTTTTGTGCCATCCTTGTATGTCCATTCGATAATGATTGGCATTACCAGGCCGCCTTTGTTGCTGAAGCTTAGTTCATAAAAATGTTTGCCCTCGTATTTATTTTTTTCGCCTTCCGGTACTCGTTCAAAAAACTGTTGAGGAGCCACTGCAAATCTGGTAGTGTCAACAGGCTCTAAATTGCGATTGTATCTCCAGTAAAAATCACGAAGTGCAGTATCAGCATCCGTAGCAAATTTGATATTCGGATCCTGTTGGTTGCGGATCTTTGAAACATCTTCGAAAGTACTTCCCTGCGGACCGGGCAAGGATTGCATGCCTCCTGAATTACCAAAGCGTCGTCCGTTCATTTGCGGTAGTTCTCCACTGACTTCAGTTGAGGCAACCTTCACCGAATCCAAAGAAATATCACATACATCCGTACTGTAAAACCATCCTCTCCAGAACCAATCCAAATCTTCACCGCTGGCATCTTCCATAGTGCGGAAGAAATCAGCAGGCGTCGGATGTTTGAATGCCCAGCGGCGTGCATATTCTTTGAATGCATAATCAAATAATTTGCGGCCCATGATGGTTTCACGTAAAATATTTAAACCAGTAGCTGGTTTTGAATACGCATTCGGACCAAAGTTCACAATGTTCTCCGAGTTGGTCATGATTGGCTCCAGTTGATCTTTCGGAAGCTTCATGTAATCAGTGATCGTCCAGGCCGGCCCGCGGCGTGAAGGAAATTTTGGATCGAACAATTCTTCAGTTAAGTATTCAACAAAAGTATTGATGCCTTCATCCATCCATGTCCACTGGCGTTCGTCGCTGTT
>JAICTW010000200.1 GCA_025936195.1 Flavisolibacter sp. | reverse complement strand
TTATTAAAATAATCCTGGTACCTGTAATCGCCTGTTGGCAATTTAACCCCCAATCCCATTTGCACATTAGCCTTAACTGCTTTTGCAGGATTAATCATCCAATAATAAGCAGCGAGACGAACATCGCCCAAGCCAAAGGAATGTGTGGAATAACGGTTCTTCCCATCATGCTCATACAAAGAAGAACGGGTATTGCTGATAATTGGTGCAAAAAAAGCAAATGACCAGCGGCTGTTGAACTGGCGTGTAATTCCCAACTCAGTTGAAAACACATGATTGATCACCTCACTGCCTTCGGCTACTCTTTTCTTTTGTTCTTCTGTTCCAATAAAATGACGAAAGGATTTAAAGTAACGGTTGTTCATGGCAAAGGTCCAGAAATCAGTTTTATGAGGAGAGGCTTCGTCGTGCCCCATCATGGTGCAGGTACCGCCGTTGCTGCGAATGGCTACGCAGCCCTGTGCATTTGAAAATTGATAAGCAATCGTCAATGCAAAAGATATAAACAGTTGTTTCGTTGGTTTCATAAAATGTTTTTAGTTGGTTAACGTTGCCGAGAGTTCGTTTCTCTTCATTTTCAAACGGGACACGATTAACTCACCAACCTGTTTTCCCAATTCATTGCTTACAATACACGAATGATGAAAATGGATGCCGCCATAAAACCTTGCCCAATTGTTTTCTATGGCTGCTGCGCGGAAGGACGCGTAGGAACGGCTTTTAATTCCAAATTCCAATTCTGTTGTATCGGTGTAGGCAAAGTTGTCGCCGAAAACACTGGTCAACGCTTCTGCGGCTGCTGATGAACAGGTAGAGTGACCGCAGGTGTATTCAGGAAATGGCGGTGTTTGCAAATAAGGTCTCCACTCCATGTCCAGCGTTTTATTGATCACGGTTTCTGGTCGGACTGTATTGTATTTGAATTTCACTACCCAGCATTGAATGAAGGCATCAAACAATGCAATGCTTGTTTTGGTGTATGCATAAACGGTGGTTGGAAAATCCGCATTGGCTTTTTTTGCGGCAATGCCTACAATGCTTTCCCAATGTCCCGGCGGAGAAAACTTTTTCGTTGCAAACATTACATGGCCCGTAACATTCAATTTAAAAGGATTATCATCCCAGAAATCGGCCATGTGCTTTTGCTCGGGAGTTAAGTTTTCGATAGCCGTTTTGATCATCATAACCTCTTTGCAATACGCACTGGTGGAATCTTTCATATTATATTGAAACGGTGGCGGCGCAGGAAACTGAGTAGCGCTGTCCATTACCAATGTCCTGATATCACACCAATGCGGTTCCATTGCCGAAGAATAAGCAGGTGGTGTGGGTATCCATCGTCCTGGCGTATCAATTACATTATACCTTGGTGCACTTCTGGTTTCGGCATAGTTATCCTTTTTGCTCCAGGCCATGACGACGTCAGAAACAGCATCGGCATAAGCAATGGAGTTTTTGAAAACATCGGAAGGCATACCGTGGTCCTTTGCCATTTTTTTTATGTTATCAACATAATCATCCATGCTACCTTCGGGAAAGGTAACCGCCTCTCCCAATTTGCAATACGCAAGCAAAGAAGCAAATTCAAAATCAATTTCAGTGTTGGGAGGAGGCTTGGGAATGTCTTTTAAACCATGCAACTGTCCAGCAAGGGAATTATACTCGTTTGGATAACCTGCAGCAATGATCTCATAAGAAGCCACACTTGCATAGAGATAATTACGCGAAGCCACAATGGGAGAAAAATTATTTCCCATCACCACCTGGTTTAATTCATGAACAGTTTTGGAAAATAATAATGGATCATGAATAATTTTTTTATAATCATTTTGCTTGCATGCAAATAAGAACGCTGACAGGCACAGCAGAAATAATAGTTTCTTCATAAACAAAAGGTGTATAAATTTTTTAAAGCAATGATTGAATTAACAGAAATCACAAGTGAGAAGCAGCGAAGATTTCGGAGGTTTCTTGTGCTTTAAAACAGGTGCGGTTGATAATGAGATTATGAACGGAGAAAATGTTTGTTTAGGAACAGAGAAACAAGTAGCTGAAAATGTTTTGAAGGATTGAAAAAAATTAGGCAGTGTAATTTTTACTGTGGAATTCTTTTTAGGAGTAGTTGCCTGTCCGTCGGCAAGTTCCTTTGTCAATTCATTGGTTACCGATTGCATTTTTGTTTTAGCATCATTGGGAAGACAAAGCAATTCCAATGTATCCTTATATACCCTGCGCTTTACATATTGATAGCTGATGCCATTGACCGTCATTGTACCGTAGGCTCTTTCGTATTCGGGAGAACTGGAGTAATAAGGGAGGTCCAGTTTTGTTTTAATGGAGATCAGTTGATGCTCATCGTATTTGTTTTGGTCCACCTGTTTTTCCAGAGTGGCATCACTGTTCACCTGCATGCAAGAGATCACAAGCCGGTAGCCGTAAAAATTAAAAAGAATAGCAGCGAAGAATAGTATAGCAGCCAGTCGTTTCAAAGCAAGTTGTCAATTTTCAACCAAAAGTTAGGAAATTTTATTTAACCGTATAAGTTTTTTTCTGTGTACCTATGCCAGTTAAGGTTAAAGCGCTCCATTGTTTCGGCAAAACAGATTTAATTTGAGTGATCCCATCAGAAGTAATTTCCAATCCGCCGAAACCCATAAGCACTGCCTGTAAAACACCACCTGCACCTGTAGCGAAATAAGGATTGGTGCCGCCCTTTGTTTCAGCAATTACACGGAAGGGTGGATCCAAATTGGGTTCATACGCTTCTTTAAACCAATGAGAGGCCTTGTCTGCATTACCCAAACGTGCATACAACAAAGCAAAAACGGCTTGCGTCATGGCAGGCGTTCCTTCATTGGGCACTCTTGTTTCATAATACTCCAGATCTTTTTGAATTTGCTTTGGATCTGTGATCACATTTAATGGATAAGCCAGAAGATTTACATCTGCCTGCTTAATGCCTTCGCCATGATAGCTGGCATGTTCCTGCGTAACACCATTGTCCATTTTTAAAATAGGAATGTTATTGGCAACATTTATCCAATCTGGATTGGGCGTAATGCCCAGAATTTTTGCAGCCTGTGTAGCGTATTTCAAATTATCAATAGCAGCAGCATTGGTGAAGGCATTGTTGTCAACATTCTCAGCCCATTCATCCGCCGCCACTACATTTTTAATATCGTAATGACCGGGACCATTTCTTTCCACACGGCTTGTCCAGAAATCCGCAGTAGCAGAAAGAATTGGATACCCTTTTTCACGAAGCCATTGTTTGTCCTGGGTAACCGCATAATAATTCCATGCAGCGATAGCAACATCCGCGGTGATGTGATGTTCAAATGGTCCGCTCAATGCCCAAACCGGCGTTTCTTCTGCTCCCGATTCTGCACTCTCCCATGGATACATAGCTCCTTTTAATCCAATGGCAAAAGCATTTCGCTTGGCAGCTTCCAACCGTTGATAACGATATTCAACCATGCTCTTTGCCAACTCGGGATGCAATACCAACAACGCAGGATACATCCACAATTCCGCATCCCAAAAAACATGTCCGTTATAGCCTAATCCACTTAAACCCATTGGCGAGGGAGAAAGCGCTGTACCTGCTCGGACAAAAGAATACAAATGATACATCATGCTGTGAATATCCTGTTGCGCCTGCGCATCGCCATCAATTTTTATATCGCTGGTCCAAAGGCTGTCCCATGCCTGCTGGTGATGTTGCAACAAGCGATCATGTCCTTCCAGCTTTGCATAGATCGTTAAACGCTCCGCTTCATTTAGCGGATCATCATGATGTGCAGATGTGATAGAAGTTCCTGCAATGGAAAAGTGATAAGAAGTTCCTGCTTTAAGATTTTTTGAAAACTTCATCAGGTGCATGTTGTTATCCCACATTTCATGAATAACACGGGGCTCCTGTCCATGCGGCTCGCTGAACAAAAATGTATTGGAAGCACACATCAACAATTTTCCGGTTGGAGATTTTGCCGTAGAGGTAAGCAAGCTAATGACTACATGCGGACGGTCAATTTCGTTGTAATAATTCTGAACATCACGCAAGGCGTCGGGTGCTTCCATCACACTGGCAGCGGTGATGGAAATATCTTTTTTTGCCGTGATGGTAACATCCATTAAAACGGTGAACGGCAATTGACGAAGTGCATAATACGTATAGTTCACAGTTGCTTTATCGCCATAGTCGAAAGTGGTGGTGAAGCTGGCGCCGTGCATGTCCAATGTTTGCTGCATGTTGGAAACATTGTTTGCTGCAATGCGGTTGCCATCAACATCCAGCGTCATGTTCAATAAATTAAAGCTGCGCAGAAAATTGCTTACTCTTCCTCTTCCATACAAATCATAAGCGCCGGCCAACACAACATCTTTTACCTTAAGCGGCTCGGGTGAGGACACAATGCCGATCATTCCGTTGGCAACGGTAACACCATAATAATGCGAAGCGTCAATTTTATAGGCTTCAATTTTCCATGGATCCTGAGCAAAAGAAGTTGCAGCAATCAAGAAGAAGTTTAGCAAGAAAACTAATCGGTAAACAATCATTTTCTGTTTGAAGTTTAATTAGTGAATTTAGTTTTATTTTGAATGATATTCAGGCTTCAAATTCATTCCGGATGAAAAAATTGCTCCTTATTTTATTGGTTGCTGTAGCCGTACTGATTGTTTGCGTGTATGTTTCTATTCCCAATGTCATTCCTGTTGACCATTCTGTTTTTGTAAAAGCAAGCAGGGATGGCTTGACAAGAAAATTGCTGAATGAAAAAAAATGGAACCAGTGGTGGCCCGGAACCACACAGAAAGGCTCGGGTGAATTTATGTACAACAACCTTAAATTTTCCGTGAATGAAAAAAGGATCAATGCTATTTTAATTTCTGTGGGGAATGACCGCATATCTGCAAACACTTTGTTGAACATCATTCCTAAAAACAACGATACCACTCAACTGATCTGGGCCGGCGGCATTCCTACTTCCTACAATCCTATAAAACGTTTGCAGATCTATTTCGGATCGAAATACATCAACAATGAAATAGACAGTGTTTTAAAAATTATACAAGCGCATTTCTCCAAAACAGAAAACGTTTACGATTATAAGATAAAAGAAGAATCAGTTGTTGATTCGTTTTTTATTTCCACTTATGCTATTGCGAACAACTATCCATCCACCGCTTTTATTTATACGCAGATTGACCAACTAAAAAAATATATTACCAGTCATCAGGCGAAGGAAACAGGATTTCCCATGCTGAATGTAAGCACCACTGACAGCATTCATTTTTTGACGAGAGTGGCTATTCCGGTTGACAGAACATTACCTTCTTCAGGCACTATTTTGCTGAAACAAATGCCGGTGGGAGGAAACATTTTGGTAGTAGACGTAAAAGGCGGTCCTGCATCGGTTTATAAAGCTCTCCATGAAATGGCGGATTATATAACAGACCACCACATGTCGGCGCCGGCGATTCCGTATTTTTCATTAATCACGGACAGAAGACAGGAACCTGATACAAGTAAATGGCAGACGAGGATTTATTATCCGGTGATGTGAAGAAAGATAATATGATGCGATTTAGGAGAGTTTGCGGATAATAAAGAAAAAAGAAATTATTTTTTTGTTGCTTGAAATTTTTTCAGAACCAAAATCTAAGTAAAGAGTCTTTTTATGGAGCCGCCGCCATTACTACTATTTCACGTCTGTTGTGTCACTCACTTGTACGTTCTGTAATTCTATTCAACACTTGCGAAGTGCACCACTGATTTCAACTATTCTTCAAAGCATTAAGTACAGATGCTTCCACGTCAGCATGACAAACAAGGGATTTCATTGATCCTGAACTTCCTTATTGTTGGAGCGTTTACAAGATGCAAACACTC
>JAICTW010000355.1 GCA_025936195.1 Flavisolibacter sp. | reverse complement strand
TCTTCTCTTGTAGCGTTCTTTTTTTAGCTTGTATGTCATGAGCTACCTTTTCTGCAATTTAATAAAAAGGCCCCGGTTATCGGAGCCTTAAAAATAGTTGTGATCAAACTTAACTCAAATTATGAAACACCTTCTGCACGTCTTCATCCTGCTCCAGCCTATCCACTAATTTTAAAACGTCCTGTGCCTGATCTTCAGGTAATTCAACCGTGGTGGTGGGTATCCATTCCACTTCGGCGCTTAATGGCGTGATGCCTTTTTCTTCCAATGCTTTTTGCATGCTTCCGAAATCGCTGAAGGCACAACGCAATACCAACACCTCTTCTCCATTCTCTCCTGTGCCTTCACCCATCTCTTCCAATCCATGATCTATCAATTCAAATTCAAGTTCTTCTGTATTCTGTCCGGAAGGATTTAATTTAAAGGAACCTATTTTCTTAAACTGAAAACTTACGCTTCCGCTATTGCCCAATGTTCCGCCGCCTTTATTAAAAATGGCTTTTACGTTGGCAACAGTACGAACATGATTATCCGTTGCTGTTTCCACTAAAATGGCTACTCCATGCGGACCATAACCTTCATACAGGATCTCTTCATAATTCTCCATTTCCTTTCCCTGCGCTCTTTTAATAGCTGCTTCCACACGGTCCTTCGGCATGTTCACGGCCTTTGCATTTTGCATGCAGCGGCGAAGGGCAGGATTGGTATTCGGATCGGGACCTCCTGCTTTTACAGCAATAGCAATCTCTTTCCCAACCCGGGTAAACTGTTTAGCCATCCTGTCCCAGCGGGCAAACATGGTGGCTTTGCGTACTTCAAATATTCGACCCATACAAAGTTTGTAGTTTATAGTTTGTGGTTTGTAGTCTGTTTGTTCACGAGTTCATTTGTTCACAAGCGAAGCGTAAAGAATATAATACGTTAGCCTTAGCCGGCAACTGTGAACTTGTGAACCCGCAAACTTGTGAACTTCTCTTCAGGCGGGCAAATGTACTGCAAACAAAAGAAAAACCGCTTCCGCAGGACGGAAACGGTTTGTTATGCAGTTGATAAAAATGATTACTTGTTTTCCATTGGGTTTGCAGGCTCGCTATCATTTACAGGATCGGGCTTGCCCATTTTAGCGCCAAATGCACCCAGGTGAATGATCGCAAAAATAATTGCCACATAAAGCAAAGTACGGTCTGTATCAAAACCAACCGTAGCCTGGTGCAGAAAACCTACAATGATGAGGAGTAAAGAAAGCAGTAGTCCGGTAATACGGGCCGTCTTCATTCCTTTTCTTTCCAAAGTACCATTACCCAAATGGCTGTTCTTAGCTCCATAAGCCAAATAAATATCAAGGCCAATGAGCATCCACACCAACAAACGGATCCATGTATCCATCGGAAGAAAAACCATCATGAATAAGCAGGTGACAATTCCTAAAATAGGAACAAGTGGAACCAATGGTGTTTTAAATGCTCTTGGCAGTTCAGGCATTTTTTTACGCATTACCCAAATACCGATGCAAACCAGAATAAAAGCAAACAAAGTTCCGATGCTCGTCATTTCACCAACCACACGAGCAGGAACAAACGCAGCAAACAAGCTTACAAAAATCATGAATAGCAAATTGTTTTTAGCAGGTGTTTGCGTTTTAGGATTTACACTTGAAAAGATTCTTGGAATCAGTCCATCTTTACTCATACTATAAAACACACGGCTTTGTCCCATAAGCATTACTAATATAACCGAAGCATAACCGCCTAAAATGGCTAAGATGATGGCACGGTTCAACCATGGATAATCCGGATGAATAATACCTGCTGCGTCAGCTTTTCCCATGTGTTCTATAGCAACTGCAACAGGAGCGATTTCGTCTTTCCCTTTAAACGTTGTATAATTCGTTACGCCTGTCATTACATGAGCAAACAATATGTACAGGATGGTACAGATGGCGAGAGATCCTAGAATACCCCAGGGCATGTCACGCTTCGGATTCTTTGCTTCCTGCGCAGCGGTACTTACCGCATCAAAACCGATGTAGGCAAAGAACACAATGGCCGCAGCCCTGATGATACCGCTGAAACCAAAATTGCCGAAGGTGCCTGTATTAGGGGGGATGTAAGGATTGTAATTATCAGTGTTGATATATTTCCAGCCAAGAAAAATAAATATCAATACAACAGCTACTTTTAAAACTACAATGATCGAATTCACAAAAGCGCTTTCTCTTGTGCCTTTAATGAGTAATGAACTCATGAGCACAATGATGAAGACAGCGGGAAGGTTAATGATACCGCCGTCCCAGGGACCTACTACTAACGATTGAGGCAAGTGAACGTTGAAGCCTTCTAAAAATTTTAAAAAATAACGGCTCCAGCTAATGCCAACGGTTGCAGCGCCTACTGCATATTCCAACACTAAATCCCATCCAATGATCCAAGCAATAAATTCTCCCATGGTAGCATACGAATAGGTGTAAGCACTTCCGGCAACGGGTATCATGGATGCAAATTCAGCATAGCATAAGCCCGCAAACAAACAACCTGTTGCTGCTACAATAAAAGAAATGGTAATGGCAGGTCCTGCATGATTAGCTGCAGCCATACCTGTAATTGAAAATAATCCTGCACCAATGATAGCTCCAATTCCCAGAGCAATTAATCCACCAGCTCCTAAGGTTCGTTTCAATGTATGGCTACCACTTTCCTGCGCTTCCTGCATCAGGACGGCCATTGGTTTTCTGACAAATAAACTCATAGATGAAAATTATGACTTGTGTTGTATTTATGTTCGTAAAATAAAACAATAATTCAATAGGCTGCGCTAATGTTTTACACCATGGAATTTTGTTTGAATGAAATACTATTTCTTTGATGCATTATTTTCACGATTTTCGGACTTGTTAAATGATATGGGAAAAACAAACAGACTAACCTTATACATTTTGTTGGCGATGGTGCTTGGTGTGCTGATCGGTTGGAGCGTCAATCGAAATGCTTCTCCAAAATTCATAGCTGATTTTTCTACCAACATCAAGCTTCTAAGCAACATCTTTATTCGCCTTGTGCAGATGATCATTGCTCCATTGGTGTTTACCACTTTGGTGGTGGGCATTGCTAAATTGGGCGATCTGAAAACAGTTGGGAGGGTAGGAGGCAAAGCCATACTTTGGTTTATTACTGCCTCACTCATTTCTCTATTTATTGGATTGGTGCTGGTGAATTATTTCAAACCCGGTGCCTCTATTGAGCATACCTTACAGGATACAGCAGGTTTAGCAGATCTGAAAGGCAAAACGCAAAGTTTCTCTTTACAAAACTTTATTGAGCACATCATTCCAAAAAGTTTCATTGAAGCGATGGCCACAAATGAAATGCTTCAACTGGTCGTGTTCTCGGTTTTCTTTGGTGTGGCCAGTGCTTCGCTTGGTGATTATGGAAAACCTTTGATCAGAGCTTTGGAAGTGGCATCGCATGTGATCCTTAAAATGGTGAACTATGTAATGAACTTTGCACCCATTGGAGTATTTGGCGCCATTGCCGCTGTTGTTGCAGCCGAAGGGTTGAAAATTTTTGAATTCTATATCCGGTATTTTTCTTTCTTTTTGTTAGGCATAGGAGTTCTTTGGATGGTATTAATAGCTGCGGGCTTTTTAATATTGAAAGGAAGGATGAAAGAATTGCTAAGAAGGATTGGAAGTCCGATGCTGGTGGCTTTTTCCACTACAAGCAGTGAAGCTGTTTTTCCAAAGTTGACGGAAGAACTGGAGCGTTTCGGATGCAGTAACAGGATCGTTGCATTTGTATTGCCGCTTGGCTATTCATTTAATCTTGATGGAAGCATGATGTACATGACGTTTGCAAGTCTGGCTATTGCGCAGGCTTATGGAGTGCACCTTCCCTTAGGAACACAATTAACGATGTTACTGGTGTTGATGTTAACGAGCAAAGGAATTGCCGGTGTGCCAAGAGCATCACTGGTGGTGGTATTGGCCACATGTGCCATGTTTAAAATTCCACCGGAAGGTGTTGCTTTAATTTTGCCGATAGACCATTTTTGCGATATGTTCCGCACAATGACTAATGTTGTAGGAAATGCATTGGCAACAAGTGTGGTGAGCAAGTGGGAAGGTGAGTTGGAGGGATAGTTTGAAGTTTGAAGTTTGAAGTTTGAAGTTTGAAGTTTGAAGTTTGAAGTTTGAAGTTTGAAGTTTGAAGTTTGAAGTTTGAAGTTTGAAGTTTGAAGTTTGAAGTTTGAACAAAGATGATAACTGTGTAAGTTAAGAAAAGATTGAATTGAACCTGTTAAGCTCCGTAGG
>JAICTW010000576.1 GCA_025936195.1 Flavisolibacter sp. | reverse complement strand
TAAGGAATCGAGCAACTGGTTTCCCGAAGCATAGGATTCAACACGCCTGCTCCCTGGATAAATGTTGAGGTATGTACCTGTAAAGCTTCCATAACTGAGCGGCGCACCACCAATCAAATTACCTGAAAGGGCAACACTTACCGCGGGCTGATCCGGGGCCAGGTTAAAAGCCATTAGCCCGGACACAGGCGTTTGAACAATGTCGTTATTATTTTTTTTACAAGCCGTAAATAAAATAGCAATAAATAATGCACCTCCAATCATTGAAATACTTCTGCGCAACAAAAACGTTTTGATCATGATTTCGTGTTTTTAAAAATGAAAAATTAATGATGATGCAATTGGTAGTGGTGAGCCTGAAATAAAATTCTGAGATGCATGATTCCTTTAAAGAAGGCCAGGTTATGTAAGAGACATGCTTATGGTGAAATTTATTTCGGCCGCTAAGGGCATCAAATTTCGGACAACAAATCGCTACTTGACGGAGCTATAGTTTTATTTTTAATTACCTTAACGTTTAAGCTAACCTATCCGCTTAAATAGAATTGGTGTTGCCTTTTGAATCAACCTTAGCTGTTATAGTTTTTACGCAATAAGAGTTTGTCTGGATCTGATTGTTCGGCAATAAGCAACGACTCCGTTTTTGTATTTGTCCCAATATAATCTGTAATTCAGATGGCTTCTTGCTGCTTTATCAATTTTGAATTTGTTCATGGTAGTGAGCGGAAGGATAATGCAATCGAAGACGAAACTTTGCAGGAACTTTCTGGCCATCGTCTGTCAGCCAGGATAAATTATAAAGCAGACCAATACATTATCTTAACTTGATGGATTTTTTACTAGCGTGGTTTGATTTTGGATAGTGGCATCGCACAACAAAAATGATTCCCTCTATATGAGTAAACTGTTCAATTACTTCAGGCCTTACAGGTGGCTGTTCATTGTCCTCTTAGTTTTCACCATAGGGCAAGTGATGGCCAGTCTTTCCCTGCCGGATTACATGGCTAACATCATCAATCATGGAATTGTAGGACAAAACAGAAGTGTGATTTACCATTATGGGTTGATTATGTTACTGGTTGCTTTTGGCGGCGGACTTTGTGCGGTAGTGGTAGGCTATTCGGCTTCGCAAATCGGTACCGGATTTGCAAAAGATATCCGCGATGCACTATTCAAAAAAATTGAAAGTTTCTCATTAACGGAGTTCAACAAATTTTCAACCGCTTCTCTCATCACCCGCAATACCAACGATGTTCAGCAAATACAAAACGTTCTTATTATGCTGCTTCGTTTGGCACTGATGGCGCCGTTTATGGGAGTGATCGCAATCATAAAGGCTTACAGACTGGCTCCGTCCATGACCTGGATCATGGCAGTGTCCGTAGCGGCATTGGTTGTCATTATCGCCATCATTTTCAGCATTGCACTGCCAAGATTTTCGAGACTTCAAAAATTAGTGGATCGTTTGAATTTGGTTACCCGTGAAATGCTTACCGGTCTCCGGGTAATTCGTGCATTTGATAAAGAACAGTATGAGGAAAATAAATTCAGGCAAGCCAATCAGAATCTCACGGATGTCAATCTCTTTGTGAATCGTTTGATGGCAATACTTCAACCCTCCATGATGCTCATCATGAATTTTACCATGATTGCTATTGTATGGATTGGTGCGCATCAGATAGATGCCGGTAAACTTCAGATCGGAAACATGCTTGCCTTCATGCAATATGCAATGCAGGCCATATTTGCCTTCCTTATGATCTCTATCATTTTTATCATGGTGCCCCGTGCTTCCGTTTCTGCGCGGCGCATTGCTGAAGTATTGCGAACAGAATCCACCATCAAAGACCCTGAACATCCGGTTACTACAACACAGCACAATGGTCAGGTAGAATTCAAAAATGTTAGTTTCAACTATGCAGGTGCGGAAGAACCTGTGTTGTATAATATTTCTTTTACAGCACTGCCGGAGCAAACAACTGCTATTGTAGGCAGCACCGGAAGCGGAAAATCTACATTGCTAAATTTAATTCCCCGTTTTTATGATGTTACCGGAGGAGAAATTCTGGTTGATGGAATTGATATACGTAAGATGAAGCAGGAGGACCTTCGTTCACGCATTGGCTTTGTATCGCAAAAAGCAGTTTTGTTTTCAGGAACGGTGAAAGATAACATCGCTTACGGAGTTCCTGATGCAGAACAAAACGAAATACAACAGGCTGCCGATATTGCTCAAGCATCAGAATTCATTGAAGGATTGGAGAAAGGTTTTGGGAACCCTATTGCGCAAGCCGGAGCCAATGTTTCAGGCGGACAAAGACAACGGCTCTCCATTGCAAGAGCACTGGCCAAAAAACCTGACATCTATTTGTTTGACGACAGTTTTTCTGCTCTTGATTTTAAGACCGATGCCTTGCTTCGCCATGCACTCAAAAACGAAACAAAAGGAAAAACTGTGATCATTGTAGCACAGCGTATCAGCACTATCATGAATGCAGAAAAAATTCTGGTGCTCGATAATGGTAAGATTGTTGGTGAAGGCAGGCATGAAGAATTGCTTCGAACTTCTGCGGTATATCGTGAAATTGCTTCATCACAACTTTCAGAACAGGAATTGTCCCAGGCAAATTTGTTATCCAATAATTCTTCCCGTTAAGCTATGGCAAAGAGTGAACATACAAGGCAGGAATCAGCTTCTCCGTTTGGCAGAAGACCCGGCGGACCAATGGCCGGCATGACGGGCCCCGCACAAAAGCCCAAAAATTTTAAAGCTACCATGCGGTCGCTGTTAAGGTATATGCGGCCTTATCGTACTTCTGTCATAGTAGTTTTGATACTTGCAGTAGCCAGTACGGCCTTTGCCATTGTC
>JAICTW010000788.1 GCA_025936195.1 Flavisolibacter sp. | reverse complement strand
AGAACATCTGTGTTGCTGACTTTAGGTCCGGCAACGCCATCCACATTTAATTTAAAAGGCGATGATGCTCCACCCGCCAGCTTTATTGAAGAAATGTGAATGCCTTTAGTATTGTCGTTAATGATTTTAATGAATTGAGAAACAGAACCTGTTGAAGTAAATACCGTATCGAAATGAAGCGTGTCAACAGAAGTTTTCAAAAGTGCAGCCGAGCTATTGGTAAAGGATTCTTTGGTGCAGGCAAAAAATAAAACCACGGGTAAAAGCAGCAAAAGATTTTTCACGGGCTTCATTGTTTAAAAATACATCAGTGAAATGAAAAACAAAGGGTGGCAATACTTAATTGCACATTTTCAGCTTTGAGGATTTCTCTTCCGCAAGATTCCAGCGTTGCTCCAGTGGTGATCACATCGTCAATCAATAAAACATGTTTGTTTTCAATGGCTGTGGAATTGGTTAATTCAAATTTTCCTTCCATATTTTGCCAGCGTTCAATGCGTCCTTTCTTCGTTTGTGTTTCTGTTTGCTCCGGCCGTATAACAATGTTCTTCAAAACAGGTTTATTTAAAACACTTGCAATGCCTTCGCACAAAACAGTAGCCTGGTTATATCCACGCTTGTGCTCTTTTGATTTATGGAGCGGAAGAGGGATCAATGCATCTACAAAAGAAAAACGGTTCGATTCTGCCATTGCCCATCCCGTTTGTTTGCCAAGATAAAGTCCCACTTCTTTATTTACTTTGTAATTGAATTGATGCATCAGGTGTTGCATCATGGATTCTTTTGTGAAATAATATTGAGCAGTGGCGCAGCTAACCGGTATTCTTCCCCAAAAAATTTTTTCAATAGGATTGTTTGCATGCAAATTAAAATTGGTTGCAGGTAAAGAAGATAAGCAGCGAAGGCAAAGTAAATGATCTGCCTGCAGATTATCTGTTCCGCAAGCTTCGCATACATGAGGAAAGGCAAGATGAAGGAGGGATTCTTTTATCTCTTTAAGCAGTGGCATACCGGTATTCTAATTTAAGTATTATGTATGGAAAGAGTTGATTTTCCAGGTGTAGGACCACAAGATTTTGCGTCTGTAACAAAACAATTAAAACAATGAACGGTACACTTCGTCAACTCTTCCCATGGTTACTACTTCAATATTGAATTTTTGTTTGCTCATTGCTTTTTGATTGTATTTAGAAACAATGATCTTTTTAAATCCAAGTTTTTCTGCTTCCGCAATTCGTTGTTCAATCCTGTTCACTGCTCTTATTTCACCGCTCAATCCCACTTCGCCGGCAAAACAAACATCATGTGGCACAGGAATATCTTCAAAGGAAGAAAGCAAAGCAACGAGTACAGCCAGATCAATAGAAGGATCCTCCACCTTTAATCCGCCGGCAATATTTAAGAACACATCTTTCACTCCAAAATGAAACCCTCCTCTTTTTTCAAGCACTGCTAATAAAAGTTGTAAGCGTCTTAAATCAAAACCGCTGACGGTTCTTTGCGGAGTTCCGTAAACAGATTCTGTCACCAAAGCCTGTACTTCGATGAGTAAAGGTCTTTGGCCTTCAACAGTGGCAGCAATGGCAATGCCGCTCAGCTCATCTTCTTTTTGGGTGATCTATATTTCACTTGGATTCAATACTGCATTCATTCCGTTTTCATTCATTTGATAAATGCCCAGTTCAGCTGTGCTGCCAAAACGGT
>JAICTW010000138.1 GCA_025936195.1 Flavisolibacter sp. | reverse complement strand
TCCTTAAAAAATGAAGGCTTGTTTTTTCTCCGTTAACGGCTCCATCAAATGATTGTGAATTTAATTTCTGAAGCATTGTTAAAATTACGGGTAAGACATAAATCCGCAATCAGCAAATAGAATAAGATGCCATGCGCTATTCATCGCTTGCTGTTCCTGTTGCTTACATTTGCATGCTCAACGAAAAGGATTGAAACAGTTAAAAGCATTAAATAAATATTTCTGGAAGTACAGGGTGCGCCTGGGCATAGGTGCACTATTCATTATTATTTCCAACTACTTCAACGTACTGCAGCCGCAGATCACCGGTTTTATTATTGACTTCGTTCAAAGAAAATTACCCGACTATACACCCAAGCCAAGGACTTCATCTTACGACATTGCCGTTAAAAAATTTATTTCTTACGTAGAAAGCCTGAACATATCTGGATTACAGGTGGTGATCATCAGTGGTATTACCATTCTAGCCCTGGCTTTGCTGCGAGGATTTTTTATGTTCCTGATGCGGCAAACCATTATTGTCATGAGCAGGCATATTGAATACGATCAGAAGAATGAAGTGTTTGAACATTATCAAAAATTAGATGCTTCGTTTTATAAAACACATGCCACCGGCGATTTGATGAGCCGGATGGCGGAAGATGTGAGTCGTGTGCGAATGTTTACAGGTCCGGCAATCATGTATCTTGTCAATTTGGTTACGCTCATTTCTATGAGTGTGTTTTTTATGCTTCGCAGAGATGCCGAACTTACACTTTATGTATTGGCACCTTTACCTCTTCTTGCCTTGACTATTTATTTTGTCAATACCATTATTCATAAAAGAAGTGAAGCATTGCAAGCTACATTGGGGCAACTGACTGCCAATGCGCAACAATCATATTCAGGAATAAGAGTGATCAAATCATTTGTTCAGGAGAAATCAACGTACGAATTTTTCAAAAAGAACAGTGAGCAATACCGCAGGCAGGCCACTGATCTTGCGAAAGTGGAGTCTCTGTATTTTCCTTCAATGACTTTGCTGATTGGCTTAAGCACATTGCTGACCATAATGATTGGCGGAATTTATTACATCAGGGGGCAGCATAATATTGGATTGGATACCATTGTGGAATTTGTAATTTACATAAATATGTTGACCTTCCCTGTCAGTGCCATTGGATGGACGGCCAGCATGATCCAAAGGGCATCTGCTTCGCAAAAAAGATTGAATGAGTTTTTGCAAACAGAACCTCTGATCAAAAATTCTCCACTTACCAAAAAAATAAAATTAACGGGTGACATTAAGCTGGAGAATGTTGATTTTACCTATGCACATACCGGTGTTCAGGCTATCAAAAATTTTAATCTTCAAATTCGTTCTGGAGAACAGATAGCGGTGGTAGGGAGAACCGGAAGTGGAAAAACAACGCTGGCGCAATTGCTTATGCGCATGTTTGATGTGGACTTTGGGGAGATCTGCTACGATGGCGTCAACATAAAAGATATTGAACTAAGTGATTTGCGAAGGCAGATCAGTTATGTTCCGCAGGATGGTTTTTTATTCAGCGATACAATTGAGAACAATATTGCCTTTGGTACTAAGGAAAGAAATCTTGATAAAGTAAAACAATCGGCAGATCTTGCTGTTATTGGTAGCGATATAGAACATTTCCCAAAAGGCTACGATACGGAAATAGGAGAGCGGGGCGTGATGTTAAGCGGCGGGCAAAAGCAACGTATTTCCATTGCGAGGGCTTTGATGAAAGATGCACCTATTTTGATTTTGGATGATTGTCTCAGTGCGGTGGATGCCAAAACCGAAAAGCAGATACTAAGCAATTTGAAAGAATATCTCCGCAATAAGACCTCTATTGTGATCACTCACCGTATCTTCAGTCTTTTGAATTTTGATAAGGTCATTGTTATGGAGGAAGGCCGGATCATTGAGGAAGGCAAGCATGAAGATCTTTTGCTGAAGAGAGGAGTTTATTACAACATGTACATGCGACAGCAGCAGGAAGATTCCGGTAATCACAACGGAGCAAATTTGGTCGTTGAAAAAACATAATTATATTTGTAAGCACATAAAAAACCAAAACTTTTTTATTAACTGTAAAAAACAACTAAAGTGGCGTACGACAACAACGACAAGAAAATGGAAAGCATTTACAGCAAACGTATCCGTGCCGGAAAGCGCAGAACGTATTTCTTTGATGTAAGAGCTACACGTGGCAACGACTATTATCTGACCATTACGGAAAGCCGCAAACGCTTTAATGACAATGGTTACGACCGTCACAAGATTTTCTTGTACAAAGAGGATTTCAACAAATTCATTAAGGCATTGACAGAAGCTGTGGACCATGTAAAAACCCAATTGATGCCCGATTTTGATTTTGATGCTTACAACCATGACGAAGTTGAGGTGGAAGGGGAGGGCGAAGAAATAACTTCAAATGAAGAAGCTTCTACTGTAAGCTCTTCCGTAAGCAGTACGCCGACTGCATCTTCAGAAGAAGTAGATAAATGGTGATCCAATAAAAAATATTTTAAATCCCTTACAACCTGTGAGGGATTTTTTATATCTATGTGATTGTTTCCTTGATAAACCAATCTTATGAGAAGACTATTCCTAACGGTTGCAGTTTTAATATTAATCGCAGCAGGATTTTATTTTATTCGAACTCATCGTTCAACTTTACGAAAGCTATCCATCATTTCGACCGGTAAACTGATGAAAGGAGAAGATAAAGAACAGGAGGAGGATGGCCCTGAAAAGTACATACACCATGAATTTTTACTGACGCATGATCCCTCCACAAATTCTATTCCTTCAGAACGGTTAACTAAGGGGCAGGAGTTGATTCGCCTTCAGCACTCAAAGGTTCAAAGCCGAACTATGGCTTCCAATGTTATCTGGACCGAACGGGGGCCCAACAATATTGGAGGAAGGACAAGGGCTATTTTGATAGATGCTTCGGATGCTACCGGAAATACGGTATGGGCTGGAAGTGTTGGCGGTGGACTTTGGAAAACTACTAATTTTAAATCGGCTTCCCCTATATGGAATTATGTTTCCGGCATATCTGAGAATATTGCTATTACCTGTATTGCACAGGATCCGTCGAATCCCTCAAAAATGTATGTTGGAACAGGGGAAGGATATAATAATATAGATGCTATCCGCGGACTTGGTGTTTATCAGACTTCCAACGGAGGAGGTAGCTGGTCATTGATTACTTCAACTACTACCGGAGGAGCTAATGAATTTGATTTTACTTATGTTCAAAAATTATTGGTGACAAGTAGTGGCGATCTATATGCAGCGTGTTCTTCCAAATATTGTAATTGCGGTGGTATAATGAAATTACCTAATGGTGGTTCTTCCTGGGCACGAGTAGTTGGAGTGCAGACGGGTAGTTGTGCGACCTCAACTAATATGATAGGTGAGGATCTGGCAAAATCTGTTAATGGTGATATTTATGCTACGACCATTGATGGAACGACCGGTTTGGGGCATATCTGGAAGTTTCCTTTTGGAGGAAGCACCTGGAGCGACATTACACCAGCCGGAACCTTCCAAAGAATTGTAATCGCTTGTTCTGCCACAAACAACAATAAAATTTATGCACTAACCCAGGGAGCTTCCAGTGCAACAGGAGGAGCGAGGCTTTCGACTAATGGAGGCACAGCATGGTCTTCAATTGATGTTGGGAGTTGGTGTGACCAGGGTGTTTCAAGTACTGATTTTACGAGAGGACAAGCCTGGTATGATCTGGTAATTGCACCCACGCCTGCAAATGATGCTATCGTATTTGCAGGAGGGATTGACATTTTTAAATCAACAAATTCTGGTACTGCTTGGGCCCAAGCTACACAGTGGGCGGCAGGATGCGCAGCCTTGCCGAGGGTACATGCCGATATTCATACAATACAGTTCTTCCCCGGTTCATCAACTGAATTTATAGTGGGATGTGATGGTGGTATTTATTATTCTTCCAACGGTGGTACGAGCTTTACAGCTAAGAATTCAGGTTATAATGCTACGCAATATTATGGTTTAGCCTTGCACCCGACAGCTGGTTCTGATTATATGCTTGCTGCCGCCCAGGATAATGGTACTCATAAATTCACAAGCAGTGGTATCAATAGCGTTGTGGCTGTAGCAAGTGGTGATGGTGTGAATTGTTTTATTGACACTGATAATTCCAATTATCAGTTTACCAGTTACACCGGTGCCTCTTTTAGGTTTTCAAGTAATGGTGGTGCGAGTTTTACTGATTTAGGTTCCATCTCCTCTGACCGGTTCCTTAACCCCGAAGATTACGATGCTTCTACTGACATTATGTATTGCGGAGAAGGCGTGCAAAATTTTGCAAGAGTGTACAATTTCACAGCAATAACTACATACGATACGTATACTGTGGCGTCATCTACCAATCTTTCAGTCTCAGTTGTAAAAGTAGATCCCACAACACCCAACCGCGTGTGGATTGCATTTTCCACTGCTGACGGGGCAAGCGCCTATGTAGCACCAGAGTTATATATCATTGATAATGCAAACACAACTCCTGTAGCAACAGCTATCACTTTGCCTGCTGGTATTGCTGGTGTGGGTAATTATATTTCTTCTCTTGATGTGGATCCTACGAATTCAGCGCATTTAATCTTAACATTATCAAACTATGGTGTAACCAGTGTGTGGGAGACTACCAATACTGGAGGAAGTTGGGCGTCAATTGAAGGGAATCTGCCGGATATGCCTGTGCGGTTTTGTAAATTTTTACCGACGGGATACAGCCCGGGAAGCCGTGTTGAGTCAGTGGGAGGTATATTGCTTGCTACTGAATTAGGAGTATGGTCAACGAGCACCATTGCTGGATCGTCAACTGTTTGGATGGCCAATAATTCAGGAATGGGAAACGTAAGGGTAGATAGAATTGAACTTAGGGCCAGTGATAAATTAATAGGGGTGGCTACTCACGGAAGAGGTGTTTTTACGGGAGCTTTTTCTACAACGCTTCCGATAATGCTTTTGAGTTTCGACGGGCACCTTGAAAATGGGAATGCCGTTTTAGACTGGAGCACAAGCCAAGAACAGAACTCTAAAAGTTTTGATATTGAAAAATCAACAGATGGTATTAACTACTACAAAATTGGTCTTGTTAAAGCGGCAGGTGAGAGTACGGAAAGAAGAGATTATATTTTTACGGATACTCGTCTTGGTCCAATCAATTATTATCGATTGCGAATGAATGATGGAGACGGGAAAAATAAATTGAGTAAGGCGGTGCTGATCCGTAATAATAATTCTAACCAACGGGTTTGGGTGATCAACAATCCTTTTACAACTTATATTGATTTGAGATTTGGTACCTCCGGTTCCCAGGCTCAATTACAGTTAATTAATACCACAGGTGCTATAGTAGCCGAAAAAACGGTATCATCACCAACAGGACAAATGAGATGGAATTTACCTTCACGCTTGAGCAAAGGCAATTATATTTTAAGAGCAATTATTGGTGATGACGTATTTACCGACAAATTAGTCAAACAATAAACGATAACATAAAATTCTGCGAGAGCCTGATAATTTCAGGCTCTCGCTATTATAACTATATGCTTTTTCAATTTCTATTTATAATGATTCTGAAATACAAGTTTTTTATCTACTTCCTCATCTCCTTATACGCATTAATCAACCCATTCGTAGAAACATCATGAGATGAAATGCTTTGATCATTCTCCAACTCGGGTAAAATTTTGTTGGCGAGTTGTTTTCCTAATTCAACGCCCCACTGATCGAAGCTGAAAATATTCCAGATCACACCCTGAACAAAAATCTTGTGTTCGTATAAGGCAATCAGTTCTCCCAAAGAATGCGGAGTGATCTTCTTAACCAAAATAGAATTGGTGGGCCTATTGCCGGAAAATATTTTAAAAGGAGTAAGGCCGGCAATTTCTTCATCTGTTTTTCCCTGCTTTATTAATTCCTGTTCTACTTCCTCCTCTGTTTTTCCATTCATCAGCGCTTCTGTTTGCGCAAAAAAATTAGAGAGCAATTTTTGATGATGATCTCCAATCGGGTTATGTGTTTGTGCCGGTGCAATAAAATCGCAGGGAATTAAAAGCGTTCCCTGGTGGATCAGTTGGTAAAATGCATGTTGACCATTTGTTCCCGGTTCGCCCCAGATAATGGGACCAGTATGATAATCCACTTCCTCATCATTCCTGTCCACACTTTTACCGTTGCTTTCCATATTGCCTTGCTGAAAGTATGCCGGAAAGCGATGCATGTATTGATCATAGGGAAGAATTGCTTCGGTTTGTGCATCAAAAAAATCAATGTACCAAAGGCTGATCAAAGCCATCAGCACAGGAATATTTTTTTCAAATTCTGCACTGCGGAAATGACGATCCACATCGTAAGCGCCTTTCAATAAATTTTCGAAATTCTCATAGCCAATGGTCAATGCAATGGATAAGCCTATGGCACTCCATAAGGAATATCTTCCGCCAACCCAATCCCAAAATTCAAACATGTTTTGCTTGTCAATGCCGAATTTGGTGACTTCTTTTTCATTGGTGGAAAGCGCCACAAAATGTTTGGCAACGTATTTCTCCTCTTTTGCCGATTTCAAAAACCATTCTCTTGCCGTATGCGCATTGGTCATGGTTTCCTGCGTAGTAAATGTTTTGGAAGCAATGAGGAATAAAGTTTCTTCCGGATTTACTTTTTTCAATGTTTCGGCAATATGCGTAGCATCCACATTGGAAACAAAATAGGCTTGCATGCCTTCTATCCAATACGGCTTCAATGCTTCCGTAACCATAAAGGGACCGAGATCGCTTCCGCCAATCC
>JAICTW010000430.1 GCA_025936195.1 Flavisolibacter sp. | reverse complement strand
TTTGTAGGCTGGCCGTTTTCGTCCACATCGAATGAAAGCTGCACTTCCCCGGAAACCGGCTTGTCTTTGAATTCTTCAGGCATTTTTAAATTGTTGGCAACATAGTCGTCAAAATTCGTGTAGCCTTCAGAAGGTTCCAGTGTATCAATGGTGACTTGAGGATATTTGCTTTTTGATTTTTTTTGTGAACCATAACCGACTATCACCACATCGGCCGAATCCATTGGTATGGGATGAAGAACAATGTTCAGATTTTTGATCGTATCGTTTGCCGAACGTGCCGGTGTATTACTCGAGTTTTTAAAGGCCCGGCCTTGCTGTACATTCACTATTTTATCTGTTTGCGTTTTCGGCAAAGTTTCTTTGTTAATTGTTAGTTCTCTAAGCTGATGTTCATTTCTGTTATTAGCGGGCACAGACATTGTTTTTGCATTTGGCACAATTACTTCTTTATTGTTGCCTGTAATTTGCCTCGATTTTTTTGTGACTGTATTGTTTGTTGATGGCGTGGGAATGGATTCTTGTTCTTCTTTTCTATTGATCTGTTGATCCGTTCTTGTTTCCAATTTCTTGTTCGTGGTTAAACTGTCGGGTGTAGTTTGAGCAGAAGGAACGGAATTGTTCACCGGCTTTTCTTCTTTTTGCGCTATGGAAACGGAATTTTTTTGTTGAGATGAAACAATAGAAGCAAGCCATCCTGCTCCGGCTATGATCAAAACAATAGCGGCAGCACTTAGCCATT
Organism: Flavisolibacter sp.; assembly: GCA_025936195.1. The sequence goes on along the minus strand of JAICTW010000430.1, from coordinate 2,832 downwards.
TGTATTTTTGAAAAAATGGAACAACTTTCTTTCTATTCAGTTTTTCATCAAGCGCTGACCGGATTTTGGAAAGATCATCAGTAGGACTGGAAGTGAAAACATAACCTTCCAACGCATCGGCAACGAATGGATCGTCCAATGCGGCTTTCTCCAGTGCATGCCTTTCTTCTGGCGACATTTTTCCGGAATGATACCGTTCAATATCGCTTGCTGTGAATCCGTTATTTTTTGAAAGGTTCATTTTCAATGATTGCTTTTGTTTTCGCACTCTCCATGCAAAGCTTCAGGTTGCGTCTTCCATTTTGAATAAAGCTTCTTACCTGGTTCCATTCCAAATTTGTTAGTTCAACAATTTCATTATAGCATTTGTTCTGCAAATAAAACAGTTCAATTACTTTTTTTTGCTCTGCCTGCAATTGTCCAAGACAATACTCCAGCTTTTTAAAATTTTCTTCTTTTTCCAGTTCGCCATTCAGATGCACATTTTCTTCCGATTGCATAAGCTCCACGTCAAAGTTGACGACGGTTTGCTTTTTTTCGGAGCGAAGCCGCATCAGGCAATGGTTTTTAGCTAACGTATGCAGCCATGCTTTAAAATTGTCCACTTCGTGCTTCTGAAGCTTCAACAACAGTTCTTCAAATATGGAAATAACAGCGTCCTGAGCATTTTGGGGCTGTTTCAAATATTTGAGACAAACACCGTACACCAATTCCATGTAAGGTTGAAAAAGCTGTCCGACCAGATTGATATCCTTTGATTGTTTATAAGCAGCAATCAATTCAGCATCACTCAATGGAGTAGACGATATTTTTTTCAGGGAAGCCAAGGTTCTAAAGTAAGAAGAAATTTTTTTTAGAAAGGCATGTGTAATCTGTTAAAGTGCTGCATCCGTGATGAGTAAACCGCTTTTATGAGAAAAATTTTACTGTTCTTTTTAATTATCTCCATACAATCCTTTGCAGCAAACGATAGTTTACCTGTTACGATCGCTGCAAAGCCTTCTGCAGTTGTACCAGAAAATAAGGACACTCGCATTGTGATCCGATGCGGCGCAACAAATTTTAATGGGGCACCTTTACTGATTATTGATGGAGTGCCTGCTGATGCTTCTCAACTTAAGCAGTTGAATCCAAATGATATTATCCGAATTGATATTTTAAAAGGTTCTTCTGCCGCGGCGATTTACGGGCAGTGTGCTGCTAATGGAATTGTAATTATTACTACAAAAAGAAGAAAACATCTTGTCATTCAGGATGCGGACAGCAAGAGTTTTCTTGAAGGCGCCACTGTAAAAATTTTGCCTGACAAAAAGAATATAGAACCAATTGTTTTGATTGCAGATAAAAACGGTGAAGCAGACCTAAGCTCATTAAAAGATAAGCAGGAATATACAATGGAAGTAAGCTGCATTGGCTATAAAACAAAAACGATCCGTATTTCTAAAACAGAAAATAACCGGCCTGTTGAACTGGAAAAGGATTTTAAAAGAATGGGCGAAGTAATTGTTGTCACTTACTCTTCACAATGTGGACATAGTTGCGGATGTATATGTTACACCACCAGGCAAGCAAACTATAATGATGTTCAAAAGAGTGATGCAGTGAATTTTGCTGTGTATCCAAATCCTTCCGCCATATCAGGAACAGTAACGGTAAACCTATCAAGGCCGATGGAAGGCAAGATCAGCATTGTGAATGCCGCGGGCCAAACTGTTCAGGCTTTAAACATTGCGGATAACAACACACTCATTTCAGGCATCAAATTAAATGTTGTCACTGCGGGAATTTATTTCATCCGGCTCACCGATGCCAAAACAAAAAAAACTTTCTCTCAGAAATTAATCATTCAATAAACCGTTATGAAAAAGATTACTCTTTCCATTCCACAACCTTGCCATGAAGATTGGAACAAAATGTCTGCTATGGACAAAGGAAGATTTTGTGCTTCCTGTCAAAAAGCAGTGATTGATTTCACTAACATGAGCGATAGAGAACTGACAGAATTTTTTAAAAGACCAACGGGTAATATGTGCGGAAGGTTCAACACATGGATCAACTGAACAGAGATATTAAGATTTCGAGGAAAAGAATTCCATGGGTCAAGTACTTCTTTCAATTCTTATTGCCCACATTCCTGGTGTCAATGAGAGCTGGTGCACAAACAGGAAAAGTTTCTGTAAAGGGTGACACTGTCGCTTTAGTGATGCAATCTAAGAACTCCGCAAAAAGCTATTCATCACTTGAAGACTCTTTAAAAAAGATTGATAAGAAAAAGCCTTTACAGAAGATTGATAAGAAAACTTTTAAACAGATCAGAACAAGAAATATTCAATTTCCAAACAAGTTAGCGGTTAAAAAGAATCTGCCTGAAAACTTTCCGGAAATCAAATTTCTACCAGTAATCAAAGACGAATGCTTTACTCAATCACTTTCAGGGACACTTGGTGGAGTTGTAGTAGTAGGGGTAAGAATAAAACAGGCTACAAAAACTGCGCGGCTTCTAAAGGATACTCTGATTATGGCAAAAAATGCTATTAATACGGCATTCAAAAAAATCTCTGTTTATCCAAATCCTGTTCAAAGAAATTCTTCTGTGAAACTCGATTTGAAAAAAATAAATGAAGGCGAATACACCATTTCTATTGTCAGCATGTCAGGAGAAGTGGTTCAAACAAAAGAGGTAAGCCTCGAAAACAAAAAGCAGCTAACGGAACTTGCTCTTAAAAACATTGCGGCAGGAACTTATTTTATTCATGTATTCAACCGCAAAATAGCCGCATCGTATTCCGAGAAAATTATTGTTCAATGATCATTGAAATCCCGGATGAAACT
>JAICTW010000559.1 GCA_025936195.1 Flavisolibacter sp. | reverse complement strand
TAGCTGCTTCAATTTTTTCAGTGGTCCACTCGGGTTGGTTTTGTAAAAGATACTGCGCCATTTTTTCCGGTTGCTCTAATCGTATGCAACCATGACTGTATGCTCTTTTATCTTTTTCGAACAAAGATTTTGCAGGCGTATCATGAAAATAAATATTGAAGCTGTTGGGAAATAAAAATTTCACTCTGCCTAATGAATTCCACGGGCCGGGCACTTGCCGTATCTTGGGCAAGCCATCTTCCGTACCTGTTTCTTCCATGTGCTGGCTGGAGAGATAATCAGGATTGGATTCCATTTTTGGAAGAATTTCATTTTTCACAATGCTTGGCGGTACATTCCAGTAAGGACTGAAAACAATCTGATTCAGATCACCTGTGAACATGGTGGTGTTGTGTCCTTCTTTTCCAACCACCACATTCATATCCCATGCTTTCTTTTTGTTTTCATAAACGTGCAAAACAAATTCAGGAATGTTCACCAGGATCAACCGTCCGGATGGTTCTGTCGGCATCCAGCGCATACGTCCCATGTTGATCAGAATTTGTTTGAGCCGTTCCATTGCAGGCACATTCATGTCTTTGATCAGTTGCGCTGTTATAACGCCGTCTGGTGTGTAGCCCATTCTTGTCTGATAAATTTTTACTGCATTCAGCAAAGTATCATCAAACATTTGAGAAGTGTCTTTTTGCGGCATGTCACCGGTCATCTGCAATCGTTTTTTAATGATGGCGATGGCAGGGTCGCTGGTGCCTTTCTTGAACGATTTTTTTGTGGTGGTGATCTGTGGCCATCCGCCTGATTTTGCAATGTTGTAATATTTTGGCAGTTGGTCTTTTAATGCTTTGTAAGGAGCATTCACATCGGCAAAATATTTATCGTCCTTATGTTTTTTATTCAGAAGAGAATCGGCCAGTTCCAAAGCGTTCTGCTTTTTAAAAGGAATGAAGCGTTCTGCTTCCTTTCGTTTTACATAGCCTTTATCATAGTTGTTCAAAACGTATTTGATGAAGTGCTCTGTCAACGTTAGCTCGGTATTCAGATAGGTAGGATCGGATGCTTTTGGTGAAAGGCTTTCTTCTGCCGTCAAAGCATCCATTTTTTTTTCGAGTGATTTATCCCGTAACGAAGTGTCATTATCATAAGTGGTAACGTAATCGTGCAAATTCCAAAAGGCATAGGTTTGTTCGTTCAGCCCATCGCTGCTGAACCATGCAAACTGGTAGTTGCGGGTGTTATAAAAACTTCTCATTCGCCGCGCAATGGAATCGGGAAGATTTTTTTTAGCAATGAATTTTTCCATGGCCATGCTGTCTAAGAAAAGGTCGGAAAAGGAATTGGAGGCATTAATACTGTAATCACGTGTACTTATTTTTTTTGATCCTTTTGCTGAATTGTCGTCAGTATCATCTTTGGAACTTTTACTATGGCAGGCGGCAAACAGGCTGGAAATAAGAATGGTGTACGCAAAAAACTTCTTCATAAATGTTGAGTTCACAAAACACATGCCCTTAAAATTGGCTTTAAAAAATGAAAGCAAAGCGATTGTTTTTAGAAAGCATTAAGAAAAATTGTGGAATTTTTGGGTAGGATCAGTTCACGGGTTTACAAGTTTACGAGTTCACAAGTTGAACTTTCAATAGAAAACTCTAACCCGCAAGCTTGTGAACTTTGAAACTTCTCACATCTTTGCACATCTTTTGATTACAATTTAAAATAGTGCTATGTCCAAATGTAATTTCAGCATCAGCTTTTCAGGATCGCCGGAAGAAGTGTATAATAAAGCCAAAGCAGCCGTGGAAAAACAGGGCGGCTCTTTTAATGGCGATGCGCACAGTGGCAATTTCAGCATTCATGTTTTCGGAACCATCAGCGGCAGTTATTCCGTTTCCGGCAGTCAGTTAAATATTGATATTGAGGACAAGCCAATGATGATCCCCTGTGGCGCTATCGAAAATGTTTTGAAGAGCCAGATCGGATCGTGAATGGTCAATGGTCAATGGTCAATGGTCAATGGTCAATGGTCAATGGAATATTAGTTTTGTAAGATAGAAAAAGAACAGCTCCGTAGGAGCGGTATTTTGGTAGAAAAAAAATTATCATCAGAATCGCGGCTCCGTAGCAGCCGAGCATTACGACCGATGAATTGAAGAATGATTGAAAGCAGTAGTGATGATTGCACAAGCGAGGGCTGTGCTGCAGCTTCCCTCTCTGAAGGAGAGGGAGTTAGTGGGTGAGGTTTTAACCAGCAATTAAAGAACTATTGAAATTAGTAGTGAACGTCGCAAGTGATGATAAGAATTACAGAACCCTGAACGAAGCGTCGCAAGTAAAGTCACATAGTAGCAATGCAGACCGGCCCATAAAAAGTTCATTCATCAGCTAACTTTTCATCGGCTTGTTTCGAACCTTTTTCCTATCGGATAAATCTATTATCTAAATTTAACCTCTGTCAATCGTTTCTGATCTAACCTGCCAAAATCTAATTCGGCCTACAAAATCCATCCCACCCACAAAAAGTTAATTCTATTTTCCACCTCACAATCTTTCATAACAAATTGGCAGATAATTAGCCGACCCTTACCTTTGCAGCCGAAATTGAAAACAGGGTAGTTTCAATGTCCTTTTTCGGTTTGAAAACTTCTTTTAAAAGCTATATATGGCAAAAGTTGGTAAGATAAAACAGATCATCGGCGCCGTGGTGGATGTACATTTCGATGGCGGTCTTCCTGAAATTTATAATGCGTTGGAATTGAAAAGGGAAAATGGCGCTACGCTCGTTTTAGAAGTACAGCAACACTTGGGTGAAGATAGTGTTCGCACTATCGCGATGGATGCTACGGAAGGGCTTGTTCGTGGTACACCGGTAGTCGACACAGGTAAAGCGATTGCAATGCCAACTGGTGAAGCTATCAATGGGCGTTTGTTTAACGTAACAGGTGATGCTATTGAT
>JAICTW010000109.1 GCA_025936195.1 Flavisolibacter sp. | reverse complement strand
TGCTGCGTTGTATTGCGATAAAGCTGTATTATACTGTGTTTGATATTGCTCAAACTCCGCATCGGAAATTACTTTTTGCTCATGCAGACTTTTGTTGCGATCGTATGCAGTCTTGGCCTGGTCCAACTGCGCTTTCAATGCTTTTAAACCAGCTTCACTGTTGGCTACCGTGGCTTCTGATTGTGTCACTCTTGCGGCGGCTTCATCACGTTGCGAAGAATAAATATCAGCATAGATCTTTGCCAGCACTTGTCCTTTCTTTACGCTGTCGCCTTCCTTTACATCCAATTCCGTGATCTCTCCGGAAATATCGGGAGTGATCTTTACTTCCACTTCGGGATATACTTTTCCACTTGCATTTACGGTTTCAATGATCGTTCTTTTTTGCGCTTTTTCAGCAGTTACTTTGGTGCCGCTTTTTGAGGAGCCGCCCAGCATTTTAGCAGCTACAAACAACACTGCCAATACAGCAATAACAATCAATATCCATTTTAAACTCTTGTTCATAAATAGTTTTTTGCAGTAGTTATAGTTTCAAGCCTTGTCCTTTATAAAATTCAAGCAGCTTCATACGAAATACAAATTCGTATTGCGCAGAAAGAACATCAAGCTTTGCACGGTTCAAATTATTTTGATTGGTCAGCAATTCAAATAAGGGCAGCAGTCCGGCATCGTAACGTTTCAGCGAAAAATCCAATGCTTTTTGAGAAGCTTCCACCGCTTTTTGCGCAGCCGAATAACGTTGTTGCGCATTCATGGCATTGGTGTATGCATTGTAGATATCGGATTGCAGGTTCAAATTGTCCTGGGTTAACTGCAACCGGATACCTTCTGCATTCAGCTTTGCTCTTTCCCAATTGGTTCGCAACTGGCGATTATTAAAAATAGGAATAGAAAGGTTCAAGCCAATTCTTTGCCCCAGGTTAATATTGAAGACCTGTTTGGTATAGGAAGCATTGGGTACTATTGTTTTGAAGCTGGGACTCAGTACCGGCTGAAATACTCCGGGTGTTGATTCCACTACTAATCCTACGGTATCATATCCGGGTACTGGTGTTACAACCGTTCTCGAACGATCGGGATATTCAGGCGCATAAGTGGAGCCTACGGCAAGATAAGCAGACAAGGTAGGATACATTGACGATCTTGCTACCTGGATATTTTTTAATGCCGACTGATAACGAAACTGATTCACTCTTTGCTGCGGTAAGTTTTTTAAAGCCTGTTGATACACATCTGCCGGTTGCAGATCGGCAAGCGGTTCCACAGGAATAGCATTTACATTGGGCGTTTCAATATCAAACGGAACAGCCATATCCAGATTGAGCAATGCTTTAAGCTGAATAAGATTTTGCTGATAGGTAGATTGAGTTGTTATATAAGCCGCACTATCGCTGGCCAGTTGCGCCTGCACTTCCACCAGGTTCAATTCAGGAAGATCGCCGGCATTGACTCTTTTACGTACAACATCCAACTGGTACATGCTTTGATGGATCTGCACATTGGCCACCTGAATTTGTTCGTAAGCCAAAAGCGTTTGCAGATAAGCAACGGCTACATTCAATGCAATATCATTTCTTGCTTTATCTATAGAAGCATCGGCAGCTTGTTTATCTAATTTACTGGCTTCAATGGCATACCGTTGCGAGAACCAATTGAATAAGTTGACACCCGATTGCAGTTGATAATTATTGAAGAATACCCTGTTGTTCTCAAACTGGTTGGTAGCAGGATTGATCGAACGGCCAAAATTGTATCCGGCACCGGTTGAGAAACTTAAGTTCGGATATTGGCCGGCCTGCTGCAACTTCACAGATAGTGCAGTAATCCTTGCCTGAATATCGGCTTGCTTCACTGAAATATTATTGGCAATGGCGTAAGTTACGCACCGTTGAAGGTCCCACTTGTCCTGGGCCTTTGAAGAAAGCGTTGCCAAAAGCAGAAACAACAATAAGCAATTAGAAATTCTCTTCATGGCTGTAAAAATAAGCGAAATGTATGGAGGCTGCATACCATTTAACGGCTGATTTATATCAGCAATCAAATTGGAAGCCGCCTTTGGGCTTTAACAAAATTCCTGTGTCAACACCGAACATTATCAAAAGCATTTCATCTTTTCAAATGCAGAAAGCTCATTTCAGGGGAACATACTTCTTCTTTGATTTGGCAATGATGAAATACAAAAGCAATGAAACAGTTAGTACTGCTGTTCCGGTTAGTGCAATCTTTGGAGTATTGATGGTGATGCTGGCACAGACAAAAACATAAGCAAGAATAAAGATCAGGGGCATCAATGGGAACAGCTTCATTTTATAAATGTCTTTCCCATCTAGATTCTTTCTTCGCCTGCGCAAAATAAAAATAGTGGCTGCCGATGTTACCATTCCAAAGGAATCCAAAAAAATGCTGAAGCTTAAAATTTTGTCGAAGGTCTCTGCAAAGAAAACAACCACCATTGCCAGCAATGCAAATACCGTCAGTGCGGTCATGTACACCCCTTTGCTCACCGACTTTCGTTGAAACATTTTCGGCAATACACCATCTTCGCTCATTGCATACATAACTCTTGGATTACTCAGTAAAGAAACATTTACATAAGCAAGCACCGATAAAAACAATAATAAGGAAAAAGCGTCTGCACCTTGTTTGCCAAACATTTTATTAATGACAACGGAAGCAATAGGCACTTCTGATTGTCCTGCCACCTGTTTTATTTTCAGATCGTTGAAGCCAACAATGTTGTAATAAGAAATATTAACAGCCAGGTAAAGCAAAATAATAACAGCAATGCCGATAAAAATTCCTTTGGGAACATTTCGCGAAGGCCGCTCCACTTCATTTCCGAAATTGATGGTTTGCTGATAACCCCCATAAGTGAACGAAGCTGCCACCAGGCACAATCCAAAGGAGGTCAGAATGTCTCTCCAACTTGCATTTATTGGTGTTGAAAGAGGAACATTTTCAGAAGCGTATGCCTTTGGATAAAACAATGCAGCGATCAGCATCAGCAACATCAGAATTTTAATGATCATCAAAACATTTTGTGTGTGTGAACTCATTTTGAGCCCGATCAGGTTCACACCATAAAAAATTAAGATGGACAGCATGGCAATGATCTGTGTAATAAAATCGGTTGCATGCGGAAAGAAAACATTCGTGATGTATCCGCTGCCGATCAAAGCCACTCCTGAAATAGAAGCCGCATTGGAAATTAAAATACTGCAGTTAAGGGCAAAGGCCACGGAAGGATGATACGCATAGGAAAACACTTTGTAATAACCACCTGTAACAGGATAACGGGAACCAATTTCGGCATAAGTTAAAGCACCACATAAGGCCACAATACCACCAACAATCCAGGCAGCAAAATAAATGGAAGGTGTTATTGCTTTATCGGCTGCATCCCTTGCTGTTCGAAAAATGCCCATTCCAATAACCAAACCAATGACAATCATCGTGAGATCGAACAGGCGAAGTTTTGGTTTTTCTGTCATGGTTTGAAGATAGGAAATGTTGAGATTGAAGAAAGGGTGATGAACTATTTACAAATACAAACAATTATTCTTCAACAGCAGTTTCACTTATACTTTTTTATTGCCTTCACATCACTATCACTTGCCGGCATAAAGCTGATAGCAGTTCCACCACCCGGAGCCAGGTTCAATTTCAGAATAGTTTTACTATCTACGATGAAGCTATCAATTGCATAAGCCATCGGATTGCTTTGCCAATCAGCATTCGCTGCGTCATGATAAATCTTTGCTACATATTTTCTATTCGCATCCAAAAAATTCAGAGGCTGCGAAAACTTCCTCGCCTGTTCATCTGTAATAGCACCTAAAAACCAATTGGGAGCATTCTTTTCTTTTCTTGAAATGATCAGGTAATCTCCCGGCTCGGCCTGTAAAATCTTTGTATCATCCCAATCCACTGCTACATCCTTTATAAATTGAAACGCATCCATGTGTGCTTCATAATTTTCAGGAAGATCAGCCACCATTTGTAAAGGACTGTACATGGTAACATACAAAGCCAATTGCTTTGCCAGCGTAGTGTGTACCTGTTCTTTCTTTCCTGGATTGTAATAACTCATTTTGATCTGAAAAATTCCCGGCGTATAATCCATTGGTCCGCCCATCAACCGGGTAAATGGCAAAATCGTTTCGTGCATTGGCGGATTACCGGTGCTCCACGCATTAAATTCATTTCCTCTGGCAGCTTCGCTGGCCATCCAGTTGGGCCAGGTGCGTTGCACACCGGTCAGCCGTGCCGATTCATGCATGTCCACCATAATTCCATAGCCTGCTGTTTTCTTAGCCACTCTTACAAAATGGCGTATCATCCATTGCCCGTCGTGATGCTCACCACGGGGAATGATCTTTCCCACATAACCTGTTTTCACCGTATTCATTCCATGATTGATCATGAAACGGTAAGCAGTATCCATCCATCGTTCATAATTAGTTACCGAGCCGGATGTTTCATGATGGGCAATGATCTTCACTCCCTTTGAAGCAGCATATTGCGTAAGTTCATTGATATCGTAATCGGGATAAGGTGTTACAAAATCAAAAACATCTTCCTTCCATTTTCCAAACCAGTCTTCCCACCCGGTATTCCATCCTTCCACCAGCACACCATCAATTCCATTCTTTGCAGCAAAATCAATATAGCGTTTTACATTGGCAGTATTGGCGCCGTGCGGAACTTTTGTTGCCTGTTGCGAACCAACTTGTCCGCCACTATAATCCCAACTGCTTTTACCCACATGCATTTCCCACCACACACCAACAAATTTTTGTGGCTTGATGAACGATGTGTTTTCAATTTTATAAGGCTCATTCAAATTCAAAATCATTCTGTCTGCGGCAATAATATCGGTTGCTTTATCGCTTACAATGATCGTTCTCCACGGAGTGTTGGCTGGAGCAATCAAATAAGCCTTGTTACCAACTGCATCGGGGACCAGTGATGAATTCAAAGTGAAATTCGATTTATCAATCACTAAGTCCATTACCGGATAATTCACCAATGCTGCTTCATGAATATTGAGGTACAAGCCATCAGCCGTTTTCATCATCAATGGAGTTTGCACCGCATTTTTATTGAATGGCGTTCTTACCGAAATAGCAATGGCCTTGGCGCTTGCAGTAAACGCATCCACTTCACTCAATTTGGTTTCGTTGTATGGATATTCATTGCTGTCGTAGTCGCCGGGAATCCAAAATGTTTTATGATCGCCGGTTAAATGAAATTGCGTGTTCTCATCATCTACAATAAAATGAACCAGTTTTTCCTGTTGCGGAAATTCGTAGCGAAAACCAACTCCTTCATCAAAAACCCGAAACACCACATTCATCAAAATGCCCGAACCATTTCTATCTTCCAGATGCAAGCGAATTTCTTTATGATGATCTCTGATAGAACTGTATTCTCCCCAAACTGTTTTCCATGTTTGATCATAAACAGAAGAATCAACCTGTATTAATTTGAATTGATTTAAGTTGACTTCTGGTTCTTTCAGCTTCATTCCGAGAAAAGACGGAAGCATAACAACATGGCTCTTATAGTTGACCGTGTAGCTGATGTTTCCATTTTCAGACAAGTTTATTCCCAACAAAATATTTCCATCAGGAGAAACTGTTTTGAATTCTTGTGCATGAACAGTAAGACCAATTACTGTAAAAAATGCAAGCAAATATTTCATGACTATGTTTTTTCAAACAGCCACCACAGTTTTTTGCGTGGCTTAATTTTATAATTGGTGCGAATGTATTTTACAATATGCTCCATGGCTTCATTGACATCGTCGGTAAAGAGTACAAGGTCAAGGTCCTCTTTTAATATCGTTCCCCTCTCTGCCATGTCCTGCATAGCTTCCCAAATATCTTTATAAAATTCTTTTCCAAAAACGACTAAAGGAAAGCCGGTAATGGTTTTTGTTTGCACCAGTGTAAGCGTTTCAAAAAATTCATCCATGGTGCCAAAGCCACCGGGTAGAATGATGAAAGCGTAGGAATATTTTATCATTAATGTTTTGCGCACAAAAAAATGCTCGAACGTTACTGAGGTTTGCACATATCTGTTAGCCACCTGCTCAAAAGGCAAACGGATATTACATCCCACAGACCTTCCTCCATTTTCATAAGCGCCGCGGTTCGCAGCTTCCATAATTCCCGGTCCGCCGCCGGTCATAGTAGTAAAGCCAATTTGTGCAATGCGTTTTCCAAATTCTCTTGCGCATTGATAAAATTCATTGTCTTCCTTAAACCGTGCCGAGCCAAAAACAGTAATGCAGGGACCTACAAAATGAAGGCAACGAAATCCCATAATAAACTGCTTGAGAACCTTCCACGCAAATGCAAATTCATAACCTCGGCTTTTAGGCCCATCGAGATACACCTGTTCTTTTGGAGGAATGATTGGATCAATCTTCGGGTTCTTCTTTTGTACTGCCATAGAATAAGACTAAAAATAGAACAGAACGATAAACTTTGTTGTGATTATTTGTGATTATAATGCACACGATAGTCTTGCTTTGTTGATGTTTATAATTGGAAGGGAAAATTTTTATGAGCCCATCTGCATTGCTGCTATTTGTCTTCTCTTGCACAGTTTACCCTGAGCAAAGCGAAGGGCACTCTTTTACGTTCTTATCGCTTATCATCATTTGCGAAGCTCACTACTCTTTTAATGATTCTTTTAGATATAAGTTTTCTAACCACAAAGCCGTGAAGACACAAAGAAGCACAAAGTTTCCTCTGTGAACACCTGTGCCTTTGAGTCCTAACGGTTCAACTATTTGGAGGGAATACCGGTGTTTTGATATCGTGGTAAAACAAAAATGTCCATTCCTCATCATTGCCTTGCTTCCACCATTCCTTTCTTAAGTTCATAGCTTTATCGGGATCAAAATCATACTTGGTTTTATACCTGATTTTCATTTGCTGCAATTGTGGTGCATCATCACCACCAAAGAAAATGGTTTGGTTATTTTCCTTTATCCAAAACACCTGGTGGTGCGGTGAGTGTGCGCCTGTACAGTGATAAAAAATATAATCATCAATTACTCCATCATCCTCATTCAAAAAAACAACCTGTGGTGAAGTGCTGAGTGCTTTTATTTCATCGGGAATAAAAGAAGGAAACCCTTTTTCCAATGCAAAATTCAGTTCTCTTTTTTGAACATAGTAAGTAGCATTTGGGAAACTCAGTTTGGTATGACCGTTCTCCAAAGAAATTCCGCCAGCATGGTCCTTATGCAAATGCGACATCAATACCCTGGTTATTTGCTCAGGCTTAATTCCATTCTTTTCAAGATTGTAATGCAATTGCATTTTGCCTTGTGTCTTATCGTTAAAACCTAAGCCGGTATCAAGCAGCAAGATATCTTTTGAAGTAATAACAACGAAAGGTTGGATCTCCACCAGCAAGCTTCCTACAGGACGTTCATTCAGCACATCATT
>JAICTW010000458.1 GCA_025936195.1 Flavisolibacter sp. | reverse complement strand
TGATACGGTGTTTGTACTCGGCAGAATTTTATTCAGAAGCGAAGCAACAGGCATTAGCTGCATTGAGCCATACCAACAATAAGGCAATTTTCTTTTATTATTTGAGCTCCATTTTATTCGCAATGAATAAATCGAAGGAAGCTTTGTTGTACCTGGAAAAAGCGCTTACTGCTGCTCCAAAGCACCTGAAAAAATTTGTTCAATTAAATCCCTCTATTTTGCAAAATCCATTGGTGGTTGATTTGATTGCACAATACAAAAAGAATCGTTAAGACACAATAATCAGAAGCAGAGTTTTTTTACTTCCCTAAATTTGCGGCAATTTAAACAACTGCATACGAATGAATTTTAATCTCTCACAAATTCCTGAACGCAATCAGAAGCCCCGCACTTCCGGAATTACGATGGTAATGGACAAAGGCTTGAGTGTAAATGAAGCGAAGAATTTTTTAAGTGTATGCCATCCTCATGTTGACATTGTGAAGCTGGGATTTGGGACTTCTTTTGTAACACCCAATCTTGAAGAAAAGATTGACGTTTATCGTTCTCACAACATTCCGGTTTATTTTGGCGGCACCTTATTCGAAGCTTTCCTGATCCGTAATCAGTTTGATGATTATGTTTCAGTTTGTAAAAACTTCCACATTGATTATATAGAAGTAAGCGATGGCTCCATAACCATTCCGCATGCAGAAAAATGCGGCTATATTGAAAAGCTTACCAAACATGCAACCGTTTTAAGCGAAGTGGGAAGCAAAGATGCTGCGCATATCATTCCTCCGTATAAGTGGATTGAACTGATGAGAGCCGAATTGAATGCCGGTGCCACCTATGTCATTGCCGAGGCAAGAGAAGCAGGTAACGTAGGAATTTATCGGGGTACAGGCGAAGTAAGAGAAGGCCTGGTACAGGAAATTCTTACGCAAATCCCCGGTGAAAAAATCATTTGGGAAGCACCTCAAAAAGCGCAACAATTATATTTTATTGAACTGCTGGGGTGCAATGTTAATCTTGGCAATATTGCTCCTACAGAAGTATTGCCTTTGGAATCCATGCGCATTGGTTTGCGCGGCGATACTTTTCATTTGTTCCTTAATAAGGAAAATGTATGAAACGTTTCGGATTGGTTGGACAAACCTTGAAACATTCATTTTCTAAAAAGTATTTTGAAGAAAAATTCGCTAAGGAAGGAATTGACGATTGCTGCTACGAAAATTTTGAACTGCCATCAATCAATGAATTTCCAAAGCTGATTGAAAACAGGCCTGATCTGAAAGGATTGAACGTTACCATCCCTTACAAAGAAGAAGTGGTTCCTTTTTTGCAATCAAAAAACGAGATTGTAGAAGAGGTTGGCGCCTGCAACTGTATTAAAATTGTCAATGGTAAATTGCGGGGCTATAATACGGATGCAGTCGCTTTCAAAAATTCCCTTCAAAAAAAATTGAAACCTTATCACAAATGCGCACTGGTGCTGGGAACAGGCGGAGCATCCAAAGCAGTTCAATATGCGTTGAAGCAATTGAATATAGATTTTCTACTCGTTTCCCGGAGGAAACAGCAAAATCAATTGGGATATGAGAATGTAGGGGAGGACACGATCAGAGCTCGTCTCATCATCATCAATACAACTCCGTTGGGCATGTATCCAAATACGAATCAGGACCCACCAATTCCTTACAAGGCTATAACCTCTCATCATTTGTTGTACGATCTGATTTACAATCCTGCGAAAACAAAATTTTTGCAGCATGGAGAAGCCCAAGGTGCACAGATCATGAATGGCTATGAAATGCTTCTTGCGCAGGCAGAAGAAAGCTGGAGAATCTGGAATGAGGACGTGAATCGTGAGATATGAATTGAAAAGTTCCTTAGTTAATAAGCTTACAATGACAGTAAGGTAAATTGTTTCATTGATTGATTGTTCATTATCAAAAGTCTTGTTTGCACTTTTGCTTTAAGTTTGTTTATAATCGAATGGCTCCCGGATTGACGATTCACGTTTCACAATCTGATAATTTCTCCTTTACACCAGAAGGGAGGCTTGCCACTTTTCTCGTATCATAATTATAGCAGACCATTCCGGTTTTTGCTGCAGCTACTATCGTTTCATCTCTCATCAATTTGTAGTACAGATCAAAACCTACACGGGTAAAATTAGTTGCTACTACAAACGCAGTTACCACATCACCATAAAACAGTTCCGCTTTGAACTCAATTCCTGCATCACTCATAATTAAACTCACACCATTCAATTTCAACTCTTCATATCCATAATGCTTTAAAAACTGAACTCTTGCTTCGTGAATCAAGCCGAGTACAGTATCATTTCCAACATGGCCGCCATAATTTAAATCGGTGATGCGGACCGGAATTTTTGTTGAAAAATAAAATTGTTGAGGAAGTTCAATCCTAATTCTTGCCATGCTCAAGATTACTGATTTTCCTGTAAACTTTTCAGGATTTGCAGCAGGCCGGTAAAGTCTGTCGTCATTGCTGATTCAGCGAATTTTTCACGAAGCTTTTGCAAGCGCTGTTTGCAATCAGTATTGTTTATAGGACAGGCGAAGGCATTAAATATTTTTTTTGGAAGGCGAACGTCATTGCCATCACCATCTGTATAAATCATGTATTTATCTGAATTGTAAGAAGCGGCGATAGCATGCACCTGTTCTGTTTCTTCCGAAGGATTTTCATTTAAAGAAGTGAAGTGTTCGTTATCATCAAACCTGGTTTTCGATGTTTTTGATTTAACAACAATCGGTGCAGAATTGTTTTTTTCAATGATTTGCGATACCGAATTATTTTCTTTAGGAGCATTGTTCTTTGCACTGTCCTTCCTGGCAGCTGCATGATTATTTACAATACGGTCAACAGGTACTTCGGACTCTGTTTTTTTGCTTATGAATAAAGAAGTGATCACTGCAAGAAAAATAAAGGCTGCAATAGCGCCTGAATATTTTAGCGGTCTTCTGTATCGGGTAAAGAAAGGGACCACTTTCACTTTTTCTAAAACCGTATTGTTCAATTGTGCCGAAATATTTTGCCAAACAGAAGCAGGAGGATTTGTTTCGAACTGATATAGTTTTTCAGAAGCAGAAAGTGGAATCGTTTCGTCAAGCGATGCAGCTATCTTGTTCCAAACTCCTTCCGGAGGCTGAACCTCATAATGCAAAAATTTATTTTGAAGTTCATTGCTCATAGTTACGGCACTTGTTTTTTCCTTTCAATGAATGTTTTTACCATGTCCTGTAAAATCAATTTTGCCCTTGATAGTTGCGATTTGCTGGTGCCTTCGCTAATGCCCAGCATTTCGGCTATCTGCTTATGTGTATATCCTTCCACCACGTACATATTAAAGACCGTTCTATAACCGGGTGACAACTGCTGAATCAGTTGCACAATATCTTTTTCAGCAAGACTATCCAAAACAGAAAGATATTTTCCTTCA
>JAICTW010000394.1 GCA_025936195.1 Flavisolibacter sp. | reverse complement strand
GTATAAAACCATGTCCTGTGTGCCGCCATTACCATCCTGGAACATCCGGCAATGCAAACCATAGCCAACCCAAAAATCAGTTCCCTTATTTGAAAAATCTTGTGCTTCTGCAAAAACCGTGATCAGTATCTGCAATAGAAGAAGTGCAATGCCAGATTTTGTTTTCATCAGTTAGTTTACCTGGGTAATTAAGCCTGTTACAAATTAGAACCTTGATAGTCCTTCGGCTTTTCACAAGAGGGAGTTATGACTAAAGCCTGAAGATAAGGATTAACAGAGCAAAATAAAACTGTCAAGATGTCCAAATGATTTTCTCATGAAAAAACTTTATTGGTTCGTCCTAACCCCCTCCAATTTTTTCTTACGGATATTCTTACAGTTCAAAAGAGATCAACTAAAAAACGTTCGATCAAACATACTTCTTCAAACAAGAAAAAGCCGCATTCATAAAATCATTAAAATATTGAGGAGACCTGCCGTGTTATTTTATTATAAGTTCACATAATTGACATTAATATAGCATCAATACAAATAAATCTATTGATTACCAGATATTTATATGTACAGATGAACTATTTCAACATTCGATGAATTATCCCACTAATTCAAGGGCATTTTGTTTGCAAAATTCAATAATACAAGTTTAGGCAATTCTCCTAATTAGTTTACTTACAGCTATATACGTTTATATTCTTAACTATTTAATTTAGTAATCCAAGAATTAACCCTTCGCTTCTATATTACTAAATTAAGTAGCACGGAAATTTAATTTCTCATTTTTCATTTTCATCATTATGCACATTATTTGCTCTAAACTTTTTATGAACTATAAAAGACTTCTACCCTTTTTGCTAATAATTCTTTTAGGTTGTGCTAAAGTGAAGGATCCCGAATTCCGGCGTATAGGGAATTTTCATTTAAAGAATTTCGGTCTGCAGAATGCAGTTATAGGTTTTAATGTAACCTACTATAACCCGAATAATTTTGGGGTAACTGTCAAGGAGACAGAAGCCGATATTTATCTGGATACTTTGTACCTGGGAAAATTTGTACAGGACTCTTCCATTTCGGTTGGGAAGAATGCCGAATTTTCAATTCCATTATCGGGTAGCGTTGCCCTGCAAACTGTGTTACAATTGAACATTCAGGACCTTGGTCAAAGAGAAGTTTTATTAAAAGCAGACGGAAGTGTAAAAGTTGGAAAGGCTGGCATTTATATTACCAAGCCCTTTCATTACTTGGGAAAGCACAGGCTCGGAGATTTTACTTTTGAAAAATAAAATTCTGCTCTTGCGGAAGAGCAAACAAGAAAGCTGTTGATGGCAAGAGATTTATTTATCCAGGCTCCTGGCGATTCCCAATTCCAGCCCCCTCAATTCAGCCAATCCTCTGAGTCTGCCAATAGCACTGTAGCCAGGGTAAGTAGTTTTATTCAGATCGTCCAGCATTTGATGCCCATGATCGGGACGCACTGGAATGGAAACATTTCTTCGTTTGGAAAGCAAAACAA
Organism: Flavisolibacter sp.; assembly: GCA_025936195.1. The sequence continues at coordinate 2,380 of JAICTW010000394.1, read as the reverse complement.
TTTCTTTCACCACCTCATACATGTCCACATCGCCGGTAAGATGGTTGGCTTCGTAAAAATTTCCTTCTCTATCTCTTTTTGTGCTCCGCAAATGAAGAAAATGAATGTGATCTCCCAATCGGTTCACCATTCCCGGCAGATCATTATCAGGCCTTACTCCATAGGAGCCGGTGCAAAAACAAAGGCCATTGGCTGGCGAAGGCGCCGCATCAATCAACTCTTTTGCATCTTTTTCTGTGCTCACCACCCGTGGCAAACCAAGAATTGGGAAAGGAGGATCATCGGGATGAATCGCCATCTTTACTCCCGCTTCTTCTGCTACGGGAACAATTTGCCTGAGAAAATAATGCAGGTGTTGTTTGAGTTTATTGGCATCAATGTCCTTGTATTCTTTTAACGCTGTAAGGATTTGCTCTTCGGTAAAACGCTCCTCGCTTCCGGGCAAGCCAAGCAAAGTGTTTCGATAAAGCGTTTCTTTTTCTTCAGCAGTCATGCTTTCAAATCGCTTTTTTGCTTTTGCCATTTCTTCTTCCGTGTAATCCTTTTCTGCACCCGGACGTTTCAACAGGAAAAGATCGAAAGCAACAAAGGCCGATTTTTCAAAATACAGAGCCCTGCTTTTATCCGACAACTCATAGGAAATATCAGTGCGCATCCAATCCAGGATGGGCATGAAATTGTACGTCACTACTTTTAATCCGCATGCAGCCACATTGCGAAGCGATTGCTTGTAATTTTCGATGTGCTGCAGGTAATTGCCTTTTTGCTTTTTGATATCTTCACTAACGGGAAGCGATTCGATCACGGTCCAGGTCATGCCTGCATCTTCCACTTGTTGTTTCCTTTTATTGATCTCTTCTATTGTCCACACTTCACCAACGGGAATATGATGCAGCGCTGTTACCACTCCTGTACATCCGGCCTGGCGGATATCCCATAAACTAACCGGATCATTAGGTCCATACCAACGCATGGTTTGCTCCATGTACATACTATAAAATTTAAGGTTCTTCTATTAGAACTAATTTTTGCGGAAAATTATCTCTTTGCAGAAAGTTCAATAGCTGTGGAAGTAAAACCTTTAGGTGATTCAGTGTGTTTCTATAAACGTCAAGAACAATAACCAGGCAAGGCAATTCAGAAATATTTTGCTGATAAGGAATATTTTTATCAACTACAATCCAGCAATCAAAATCATTTTGAAAAAGCAATGAAAGCATCTCGCCATTTTTAATGCCATTCCATCTCATGTCCTTCACTGTATAAACTTCATGGCCAGAAGGAAAAAATTTCTTGAAACGAACATCAATATTTTCATCCAGTAAAATCTTCATTTCTCAATTCCCGCCAAAAAAATTTCAGCAGCCATTTCAATTACAGCTTGTGCCTGCTCTTTTGTTACAGAAGGGAATCCCTGAAGAAATTCTTCAACAGAACCTTCCTCTAAGTAATCAAATAAAGTCTTTACCGCTACTCTCGTGCCTTTAAAAACAGGAGCTCCTCCGGCTATATTCTTGTCAGTTACAATTATATCACGTAGCTCTTTCATAATTCAAATTTACAATTCAAACTGCAGACTATTACCCAACTACTTTACTTGAATTATTGCCTCTGCAGGCTTTGCGGCTCCCAATTCTTCACTTCTTTTACCGGGAGAAGCATCACCAATGATCACTCTTATTGCTCCTGATGGTAGCACTTTCTGTCCATTCTCATTCACAAGCTTCATTAGCTCCGGAGTAATGGTGAATTTTACTTTGGTGGACTGACCAGGACTTAATGTAATTCGTTTAAATCCTTTTAAAGCATACAATGGAGCCTGGGTGCCTGCATTTGGATGAGCAATGTATAACTGAACAACTTCATCACTTGCCTTATTGCCAGAGTTAGTAATTGTAACTTCTGCATCAACGGTTTCGTTTTTGTTGATTGCCTTCCTAGATAGCTTCAAATTGCTAAACTTAAACTTTGTGTAGCTCAATCCAAATCCGAAAGGATACAAAGCTTCTCCTTTGAAGTAACGATAAGTCCTGTTTTGCATGGAGTAATCTTCAAAAGGAGGAAGATCAGCATCACTCTTATAAAAAGTTACGGGCAGTCTTCCCGCAGGACTGTAATGGCCAAACAAAACGTCGGCGACAGCAGTTCCTGCTGCCTGTCCGCCGTACCAGTCATTGACAATAGCGGGAATGTTTTCAGATTCCCACGGAATAGCAATAGCACTTCCGGTCATCATTACAAATACAATGGGTTTGCCGGTTGCTTTCAATGCTTTCATGAAATCTGTTTGCACAGCAGGCAATAAAATGGAAGTCCGGTCGCCACCGCTAAAACCGGGATTGCTCACTTTCATTTCCTCTCCTTCCAATCGTGGTGAAAT
>JAICTW010000267.1 GCA_025936195.1 Flavisolibacter sp. | reverse complement strand
TCAATATACAATAACTTTTTTCGGCGCCTCTGCCCACGCGGCCTCTTAACTGATGCAATTGCGAAAGACCAAATTTTTCCGTGCTTTCAATGACCATTACAGTAGCATTGGGAACGTTCACTCCTACCTCAATAACAGTAGTGCTGACCATTATTTGCGTTTCGCCACGCACAAAACGCTGCATATTGGTTTCTTTCTGTTCGGCGGGCTGGCGACCGTGCACCATGCTTATCCAATACTTTGGCTCAGGAAAAAATGCTTTTACGTTTTCGTAGCCGCTCATCAGATTTTCGTAATCCAGTTTTGCACTTTCTTCAATCAAAGGAAAGATGATGTACGCCTGCCTGCCTGCATCTATTTCGGAACGGATAAAATCCAATACCTGTGCTCTTCTATTATCATAACGATGAACTGTAGTTACAGGTTGCCGTCCCGGAGGCAATTCATCCATGATGCTGTAATCCAAATCACCATAAGCTGTCATTGCCAGTGTTCGGGGAATGGGAGTTGCGGTCATTACCAAAATATGCGGAGGAATCTTGGCTTTCTTCCAAAGGCTTGCTCTTTGCGCTACACCAAAGCGATGCTGTTCGTCAATAACAACAAAACCCAGGTTTTTAAATTGAACCGCTTCTTCTATTAAAGCATGGGTGCCGATGATGATACTCAAGTTTCCTTCGGCAAGAGTTTTTAAAATCGGCCTTCTTTCGCTTGCCGGAGTGGAGCCGGTAAGCAAATGAAGACCAATCGGCATGTCTTTAAGTAATTCGCTGATGGTATTAAAATGCTGCTGTGCTAAGATTTCAGTTGGCGCCATGAGGCAGGCCTGGAAACCATTATCAATTGCAAGCAACATCACCAATAAGGCAACAATTGTTTTTCCGCTACCCACATCTCCCTGCAAAAGCCTGTTCATTTGATGGCCGCTTGCTGTGTCTTGTCTTATTTCTTTAAGCACTCTTTTTTGAGCATTGGTTAATTCAAATGGAAGGTGATTGTGATAAAACGAATGGAATAATTCACCCACTTTTTCAAACAGCACTCCTTTTGATTTCCTGTGACGCTCCGACCGGACCATGGCCAGACGCAGCTGGGTAATAAACAGCTCTTCAAATTTCAGTCTTCGTAAAGCTTGTTCGTACAATTCGGGGGAAGCAGGGAAATGAATTTGTTTATAGGATTCAAAGCGGGAAAGCAAACGGAATTTTTTCAGAATGGGTTCGGGTAAATTTTCGGGCAAATCTTTTTCAGAAAGCAGTGTAAACAGGCTTTGTGTCAATTTGCCGATCTGCCTTCCGTTTAAGCTTTTTGATTTTAATTTTTCTGTTGTTGGATAAATGGGTTCTAAAAAAACTTTTGTTCCATTCATTTGTGGCTTCGCCGGCTCAAGTTCAGGATGAACAATTTGTGGCTTGCCCATAAAAAAACTCAAACGCCCAAAAGCAAAATAGTTTTCATCCTGCTTCAGCATTTTTTCAATCCAGTTCAATCCTTTGAACCAGGTCAGCTCCATTACACCGGTATCATCTTTTAAATAAGCAACCAAACGCCTCGCACTTTTCTCGCCCGCTATTTCATAATACCACAGCTTTCCCTGCACTTGTGTATATTCCATTGAAGGGTTCAGGTCTACGATCTTTGTAACCTTTGTTTTATCAACATGGCGATAAGGATAATGCTGCAGCAGATCATTAAAAGTAAAAACGGCCAGCTCTTTTTTGAGCAGGTCGGCACGTTGGGGACCTACGCCTTTTAAATATTCAATGGGATGCGCTAATATGTTTGCTGAAGTAACGATACGTTGAATTTGAACAAAAATAATTTGTTTCTATAAGGGCAGGATTTATTTGACAGTATAAAGGGAATTGCAGATAACTCTATTAATTCTGTATGAGAATTGCAATCATAAGTATAAATTCTTACTTTGCCCGTCTTTATAAGCCAACATGCACTCACTACTTCAAATTGATCTTTCTTTCACTGCATATAAACTTGGCATTTTGGCCTTTGTTACGGCTTTTGTTGTAGCGATGATTGTAATGCCGCCACTGATCCGAATCATTTACCGTTTTAAACTTTTTGACGTTCCGGATTTGAGAAAGGAACATGTTACGCCCATACCTACAATGGGGGGAATTGCCTCCGGCCTGGGATTGGCCGTAGCCTGTGCATTTTGGTTTCAGTTTTCAAAGGACATTTTTATTGTTTCCTTTTTCTTTTCCATGGCTGTGCTCATGGTAATTGGCATAATGGATGATCTGAAAAACCTGTCAGCACGATACAAATTTGCGCTGCAGATAGCAGTTGCTTTGCTAATTGCTTTCAGCGGTGTACGGCTCACGAGTTTCAATGGCCTGTTTGGGATTTATGAATTACCTCTTTCTGCTCAATATAGTTTTACGGTATTGGCTATAGTAGGTATTACCAATGCATTTAATTTAATTGATGGGATTGATGGACTGGCCGGTGGACTGGGTTTTATGAGCCTTATTATTTTAGGGATCTTCCTTACACTTTGCGGCGATAGTAATAATGCCGTTATTGCCTTTGCACTTAGCGGAGGTCTGCTAGGATTTTTGTACTATAATTTTAATCCGGCAAAAATTTTTATGGGTGATACGGGTTCGCTTGTGCTGGGATTTGTTATTGCTGTACTTTGCATCAGGTTAATTCAATTGAATATTGGCGTTCAGTCGCCAATTCTTCCACACGCACCTGTTTTTGCACTGAGCGTGGTAGCCATTCCGGTATTCGATACGCTACGGGTATTTTCGCTAAGAATTTGGAGCGGCCGTTCTCCTTTTTCACCTGATAAGAATCACATTCATCACTTACTGACGAATAATGGATGGAGCCATAGCCTGGCAGCCAAATTATTGTGCGGAGTGCATGCTGTAGTTTTGGTTTTGGGGTATTTTTTGAAGGATATTTCTCAAGCTCTGGGATTACTTATTTTGCTTCTGCTCATGCTCTTAACCACTTTAGCTTTTCAACGTTTGCGAGTACCTGAATTTGCCAGGAAAATAGAAACAAGTACTGCCGAAAACTAATTTAGTTCAATCAATGCTCTGAAGCTAAGTGTTCCGGTGGTTTCCGGAAAAATTGAAACTATTTACGAAAAGGTTTAAAAAAACTTGTTTTAGCAAGCCTTAACATGGGCATATCTCCTTTACTATCTCCATAAGCAATGATATGGTCGTAATCAGAAAGTGTATAGAATTCAATAATACGCCTCACTTTTTCTTTACCGTGACAGTTCTTTCCTATAATTTTTCCTGTGATTTTTCCTTCTCTGATTTCCAGCTTACTGGCAAGTAATTGCACTTGCATATCATCTGCCCAATGTTGTATCCAGTTCTCCGGCGAAGCCGATACGATTACCACAAGCGAACCATTTTGTTGTAAACGCCTGATCTCCTGCAATGCTCCAGGACGGATCAACTGAGGTAAAACAGTCTTTGAAAAAGTATTGCAGTACTCTTTAAAAATCGTGGCTGGGGTGTTGTGAAAAAAAAATTTAAGAACCTTTTCTTTGGCAGACTGATTAGTAATGATCTTTAGTTTATAAGCAATAATATAAGGAGCATTCAATAAAAAGCCTAGCCAAAATTTGAGATTTCCCTTACTGAATTTAATAAATTCAAGCAGGGTGTCTTTTGTGGTGATCGTTCCGTCAAAATCAAAAAAAGCAATTTCCTTCTTCACAATTTTTTCTTTTTGAACATGGGCTCAGGAACAGAAGTAATGATCAGCATAATCCACTTCCAAAACCACTTTATATAAATAATGTTCTTTTTTTTCTTTACTCCATTGAAAACAGCGTTCGCTACTTCTTCAGGTTTTGCCGTTAATGGTTTTGGTAATTTAAGATGCTCGGTCATTTTTGTATAAACAAATCCGGGCAGTACAGTCATTACATGTACTTTGCTATGAAACAATTTATTGCGCAATCCGGACAAATAAGCGGTTAATGCAGCTTTGGCACTTCCATAAATATAATTGCTTTGTCTTCCTCTGTTGCCGGCAACAGAACTGATACCCACGATCGTTCCTGCACCTTTTTTAGAATAACCAGAAGCAACAATATTTAAAATGGAAACGGCACCGGAGTAATTGGTGTTGATGGTTCGCAAACTTTCGCTCCAGTTATTAATCACCTTCTCGTTATCATTCATATAACCAATTACATAAACCGTCACATCGGGCTTTGGTGAAAGTGAATCGTAAAAAGCCTGATGTGTTTCAAACTTCTCCGCATCAAAGGGATGAACAGAGCAATGAATACAATAACGGATTTCAAGATCGGACTGCAACGGTTTTAATTGTTCTTCCCTTCTGCCCGCCAATTGCACATTGTATTTTTCAGAAGCAAATTTTTTTGCAATAGCAGCTCCTATGTCAGAAGTTGCTCCAAGTATCAGAACAGTTTCCATGAAACGGTGTTTATAAAATCAGTATTGAGTAATACCAAGGCGATCAGATTGTAAAGAACGAAACTTAAATGAAGGATTGTACTTTTTAATGATCTCAATAAAGCGGCCGTAATTGGCATATCCTTTTTTGAAAATTTCCGGTTTCATCCGGGCGTCCTTAGTCATGTATATGCGGCCACCATTGTCGAGAACAATTTGATCCATCTTATCTAAAAAATCAAATAAGCCTTTTCTTACCGGAATATCCAAAGCAAGTGTAAATCCTTTTTTCGGAAATGAAATAAGATTATCCTGCTCGCCAAAAATTTTTAGCACGGCAAGATAAGCACCCAGGTTCTTTTTCCCGATCTGATGAATGATCTCGATCAATGCCTGTTTGTTTTCCAACGGCAATACAAACTGATATTGAACAAATCCTTTTCTTCCATAGCCCCTGTTCCAATGCAGGATGGCATCCAAAGGGTAAAAGAACGGATCATTGGGAACAACAGAATCAATTTCTCTTTTGAAATTTTTATGATAATATAAAAAGTTAAGGCAC
>JAICTW010000759.1 GCA_025936195.1 Flavisolibacter sp. | reverse complement strand
TTTCTTAGTGTAGAAACATCTAAAGGATTTAAATAAGTAACAACAGGCAACCTTCCCAACAATTCCGGAATCAATCCAAAGGATTTCAAATCCTGTGCATTTACAAATTGTAATAGATTTTTACGCTGGTATTCCTGCAATTCTTTATTCACATTAAAGCCAATTGCATTTGTATTAATCCTTCGGCCAATCAACCGGTCAACACCATCAAAAGCGCCACCACACATAAAGAGTATATTGCTGGTGTTTACTTTAATCAGTTTTTGTTCCGGATGTTTACGTCCGCCTTGTGGTGGTACAAGCACTTCTGTTCCTTCTAACAATTTCAATAAACCTTGCTGAACGCCTTCCCCGCTTACATCTCTTGTGATGCTTGGGTTGTCGCTTTTGCGTGCAATCTTGTCTATTTCATCAATATAAACAATTCCCTTTTGTGCAGCATTTACATCAAAGTTGCAAACCTGCAAAAGGCGGCTTAAAATGCTTTCCACATCTTCACCTACATAACCTGCTTCTGTAAAAACCGTAGCATCAACAATGGCAAAAGGAACATTTAAAATGCGGGCAATCGTTTTAGCCAACAAGGTTTTTCCTGTTCCAGTTTCACCAACCATAATGATGTTGCTTTTTTCTATTTCGACATCATTGTCAATCTTTTGATTGAGGCGTTTGTAATGGTTATAAACTGCAACCGCCAGCACTTTTTTTGCATCATCCTGACCTATCACGTATTCATCTAAAAACTTTTTTAATTCAATCGGTTTTTTTACCGACAGTTTATAATTTGAAACAGAAGAATTTTCCTGCGGAACAATTTCCTGCATAATAATTTCCTGTGCATGCTCAATGCAATTTTCGCAGATATGTCCTTCCTGCCCCGCTATAAGGATTTTTACTTCGTCGCGGCTTCTTCCACAAAATGAGCAATGTAAAGTTTGTTGTTTTGCCATGAGGTTTCCGAGATATATTTTTTTTGCAAATTAGCCTTTTTGAAAAAAAATAAAACGCTAATTTTTATACTATTTATTAAAGACAGCAAAAACTGTGAAAACGATGCATCACAGTTTTTGTAAAACCTGATCCACAATGCCATATTTTATACTTTCCTGGGCATCCATCCAATAATCACGATCAAAATCTTCCATTACTTTCTCATAACTCTGGCCACAATTATCAGCAAGAAGTTGAGCCCCTAATTGTTTTGCTTTCTGAATTTGTACGGCCATAATTTCCAGGTCGGCGCTGGTTCCCTGCCCGCCACCACTCGGTTGGTGGATCATCACTTCGCCATGCGGAAAAATAAAACGCTTGCCTTTTTCACCACCACTTAGTAAAATACTTCCCATGCTGGCAGCCATTCCCATACAAACGGTGCTCACGGGTGAAGAAATCATTTGCATCGTATCATAAATTACCATTCCGCTTGTGATAACACCACCCGGGCTGTTGATGTAAAAAGTAATCTCCTTTCCCGGATCTATCGCCTCAAGGTACAAGAGCCTGTTGGTAATTTCCCTGGCGCTTTTATCGTGCACTTCTCCCCACAGAAAGATTTTTCTTTCTTCCATAAATTTTTTATCAAACATCATTCCGCCCATCATCTTTTCAATTGGATTGTCAGGAACCGCAACTTCCGGTTCTTCTTCCTGTGCAAAAACGGCTAAATTATTTTTATAAAAGTTCATATTTATCTTATTTTTTTGCTTTTCTTGAATTGGTAATTAAAACTTCATCTACTAAACCATACTCTTTTGCTTCATCTGCTGTCATCCAGAAATCCCGGTTGCTATCTTTGGCAATTTTTTCAATAGTTTGCCC
>JAICTW010000447.1 GCA_025936195.1 Flavisolibacter sp. | reverse complement strand
CGCCTCTTCCAGATCCATGCGCGTCATCGTCAGCTCGTAGGCGAGCGCGGAAATATGCGCCAGGCTCGGCGGAATATCATTGCGATCGCCCCAGCCGAGGTCGATCGCCTCACTGAGCGTCGGCTCCAGCACGGGCAGGAGCGCTTTTTTCTGCTTCCACGCCAAGTGCCGATCTACCAGCACGGAGGCCATTTGGTCCGAGGGCGGTACTGTAACCGGCGGTACTTCTTTACTGTTCACTTCTCCTCCAAAATTTGCGGATAGTCTAGTCATGCGAGTACCCCGGCTTTTCGGCCACCAAGGCTTCGCCAGACCCAACTTTAACAGACATTTTTTTTACAGATTCAACCGTTGCTTATGCTATTGGCAATAGTGTTTGGAAAACTATTGATGCCGGCGATAATTGGACAAAGCTCTATGATTTTGCACTCCCGGGCGGATGGAGTTCGATTTTTTTTACCAGCGGGCAAACTGGTTGGGTGTCAAAAAAAACAGGTGTTTATAAAACCCTGAATGGTGGCATAGATTGGCAAAGAACCAATACCGATACATTTAACCTTGACCAGGGAGGAGCCATTTTTTTTCTTAATACTGATACTGGTTATATTTCCAATAATACCTCCATTGAAAAGACGGTGAACGGAGGTGCTTCATGGAATAAAGTTTTCACATGCACTACCAGTGCTTATCATGATATCCATTTTGTTTCTTCAAGCGTTGGTTACATCACCGATGGTTCGCGTATTTTTAAAACCTCAGATGGCGGAAATACCTGGACAAAAGTAGTAGCATTGGCCGCCTCTATCACTAATTCGTTAATAGAATTGCATTTCACCGATCCAAATCATGGATGGGCTTGTGGTGCTAAGGGCGCTATATTAAAATTTAACCAATAATAAATGATATTATACGGTTAAAGTTCTGCCACCGATCTCGACGCTAACCATTTCACCAATATCAGCTTACCACCATAAAATTAAATAGTTATGAATGCCCTAAAACCACTGCTTATCTTCATTATAGTCTTTGAAATTTTCAGCTGTACAAAACATTATCCGCAACAGGACAACAACACTGGTATCGATGATAATCCAAACGGAATGTTCTACATTAACGCAGAAGGAATGTTCATTAAGTTGAATCCGGCGAGTGATTCTGTTTATTGGACCTCTGAAGTCCTTAGTCTCGCTAACTCATACCGTAATCCTATAGCGTTCGATTCAAGCTATTTTTATTTTGGTAACTACTACAGTTTAGGCTGTTATAGTACTAATACCGGATTGCCCGTTTGGTTTTTTAGCTGGTATGCCTTTGAGGATGCGATTACTTATCGTGAACCGGCCCTTAAGGATAGCCTTATTTTTTTTACCTCTCCTACAAGTATGTGGGACAATAGCTACTTATTTTGTAAAAACAAAGCAACAGGAAAAAGTTATTGGTCACAGAAGATTGACAGCGGTTATGCGAGCATTGGTTTTAACAGCATTCCCGTTGTTTATAACGACAAGGTGATTACGCTGACCCGTGATCAAAACAATAATAAATACATAACAGCTTATTCGGTTCAAAATGGTGCATTGCAATGGTCAACTGCAGTAGGAAATAGTACAGCATCCAAACTTTGGGTTACGGAAGGAAAAATTTGTTCTGCTTACGGTTCTGATGCCATTTGCCTGGATGCGGCAACCGGTCAGTTTTTATGGAAGACAAAATTAGATATATATTCTTCGTGGTTTACGTATAATTTTATTGAAGATGGCAAACTGATTATAGTAAAAGTTTTAAGCAACAGTAGCTACAAAATTTTACGACTGGAAATAGACAATGGTAAGCTTATCAACTCGCAAACAATTGATGTGCCCTCTACTTATGCTTCGAACCCACAAAATATTTCGCCGATAGGTTGTTGTTATGGCGGCAACAAACTATATATTGCCAGTTTTTACTCATTCGACAGCCTCGATATTTTTTCTTATGATCTCCAGAATGCAAAACGACAATGGCAAATAAGACTAGCAGCGAATATTCAGGCAGAACAGGCACCGCTTCTTACAGACAAATATGTGATATTCCCCGTCAACAATAATTACAATGGGCCAAGCCTATCATATATGATCTTCCTCGATCTATCGGGTAAATTGGTGAAGAAATTTCCATTCAAATTTCGCGACACAAATGGATTTGTGTATAAAGAAAACGGGGTCACATATACTCAACCTCCGTATTTTTAATATCCCTGCTGTTGGCGGTGCCAACAACTATATAAAACCTTTTTTAAAAATCTTTTAAGAGAGTATGTGTAAGAAAGATAAAATCTTACCGGTTTTATAAAATTAAAATTCGCTGTTGGCGGGATGTCAACAGCGCCAGCGGAAGCACTTCTTTATTTACTCCAATGCTTTTAAATATTCTATATATCTTCCCTGCTGGCAGGTCTCCCTGCCTGTGACTGCTCGTTACTACTTTTATTGAGTCGCTGAAACCTTAGTAGAAACGACCAACCGGTTTTGTAAAACCTTATTAGCTTATTAAATAAAAACAGCTTTGAAAAAATAAGGTGATAAGGGGGTGCATTTCAAATTGTCGCAGCCCAAGTTGTTTGTGGAGAAAAAAGAAAGTAACCATTTGCGCTTAGCTCCCATACTGTGCATGAATCACGCCTGCCCGCATAAACGCCTCCTTATTCATATCCACCCATATATTGTATTCAGCTCTTTTATAGATAAGCCGTGCAGCAGTAACTAAAAGACTTTGCGGAGGCGTGCCCACATGAAACTCCAGCAACCGGGATGGAATCAGTGTATCGTTATATGGAATGTCTATCGTATGAGTTTCATTACCTGAAGTCTCTCCTGTTTTCAACAGGCATCCGGCTACTGAAATAACCAGTGTAACCAAACCGGTACCTGCCGGGGCCGAAATTTCCTTAGCGGGAACAAAAGCATTGATGCTCACGGCAATTATATGTTCCCGGGGCTGGCTGATGGTAAGGGGCACTTTAAACCTTTCGCTGACCGGTTCGCCTTTGGTAAACTCCAGTTTGCTTACAAAAGGCACTTCATCTGCCGGTGGCAATTCATCAATAGCGGATTGTCCCAGCCATTTGGCTATGGCACCGGAAAACCTGCTTTGCATGCTTCTGTCTGTTGCAACCGGCATACACGGCGTTAGCCCGCCACGCAATGCTTTACCGGCCCTGGCGGCAATACCAAAATTTACCGATCTTATTTTCGTAGCCGCAGATTGCGTTACGTGCGATGCTTTTACCCTGGCGCAGTTGGTGCCCATACGCCGGTAAAATACCAGGTTTCCTACCATGCCATTTAAAAATACGTCTGTTACTTTTGCCATGATCTTTTGGGTTTATTAGTTTGCCTTTTCTTTATATTTTCAGGCTGAATACGTGTTACCTGTGCCGGTTCCTGTGCGTTACCTGTGCATTAATTAACGCACAGGTAACGCCGTTTATTGCTGGCAGGTAGGAGGAAAGTAGCTGGCAGGT
>JAICTW010000325.1 GCA_025936195.1 Flavisolibacter sp. | reverse complement strand
TGCATCAGTTGATAGCGACTGGTTTAAGATTTTTCATTATGATGTAGTAAACGGAGACTTGAATTCATTTAACGGAAACCCTTATTCAATCATCTTTACAGAGTCAAAAGCAAAACAACTATTCGGAGATAAAAGTCCCATTGATCAAATTGTAAAATTAGATACAACCTTATACCAGGTAAAAGCCATTGTAAAAGACAATCCGATAAATTCAAGTTTACAATTTGATATGCTTGTGCCAATGACTGCTAGAATGGCCTATAGGCAAAGTGATATCCAGAACTGGGGCAATGCAAGCTACCGGACCTTTGTAAAAGTCTATCCGCATACAAATATTGCTTCGTTTCTTAAGAGTGCAACACTACAATTACAAAAAACGTCAGGTAAAACGGAGTTGCTGGCGTTGGAGCCTCTGCGTGAGTTGCATTTTGATACAAAATCAGACGATTCTGTATTTAGGCGCGGCAGCCATACGGCCGTATTTATTTTTAGTGTGTTAGCGCTTCTGCTTTAATTACTGCAAGCATTAATTATGTGAACCTTACCATTGCAAAGGCGAATGCCCGTTCTAAAGAAATAAGCATTCGCAAAATTGTTGGCAGCAGCCGTGCGCAACTTTTTTTGCAGTTTTTAGTGGAATCATTTTTATTGTGCCTGATGGCTTTGTTGATTTCTCTTGTTATCATGCGGATGGCTTTGCCTTCATTTAACAATCTTACGGAGAGCAGGTTTGAACTATCGGCTGCTTCGGCAACTTTATGGCGTATTTTACTTGTCACTTTAATTTTTACGACTTTATTGAATGGTGTTTTTCCTGCGCTGACAATGTCGTTTTTCAAACCACTCGATTATCTGCAGGGGCATACTATTTTAAGATTCAGAAATGTTTTGGTACGCAAAGGTCTTGTTGTGTTTCAATTTGTGACCGGTATTGTTTTCATCATCGGTACCGTCGTCATTTACATGCAAATGAACCTCGCTCAAACTTCCGCTGCCCAATACAACCGTGCACAGGTCGTATCATTTGAATTGCCGTATCAACTACTTCAAAAAATGGACTACGATCAGCAAAAAATAGATCTGTTTTCTCAAGCCTTTAAAAGCAAATTGCAGCAGAATAGTTTCGTTCAGGATATTGCTCTTGCCAATACTTCTATTGAAGGCGCAATGAATTCAAGTGGCGCCGGAAACTGGTATTGGCAGGGAATGGACACAAGCCTGAATGCCCGTGTAACTCGTTTGTTTATTACGCCGGAAGCAAAAAGTATATTCAACTTTCAAATAAAAGAAGGCAGATGGTTTTCCGATGATAATTCTGATAAGAAAAATTATATACTCAATGAAACAGCGGTAAAAGAATTAGGAATACAAGCACCTGTTATCGGGAAATTATTTGCAAGGAACGGCGGAGATAGGGACAAATTATCGGCGTGATAAAGGATTACAATTTCAGTTCGCTATACAATAAGATTGGTCCAATGGTAATAGCCAATAACAATGGTGATGAATTAGAGACGGTATTCTTTGTAAAAATTGCTCCCGGTACTATTCCGAAAGCGATGGATGTCATTACTGCAACATGGAAAAAATTCATTCCTGATGCGCCGTTTGATTACGAGTTTATGAATGATGCTTTTGATAATTTGTACAAAGACGATTTGAAAATTTCAAAGCTTGCGTTATGGTTCTGTTGCATCTCTGTTATCATTTCGGCATTGGGATTGTTTGGTCTGGCGGCGTTTGTAGCAGAACAAAGGAGGAAGGAAATTGGTATCCGGAAAGTGTTAGGTGCCACCGTTATGCAAATAACATCCATGCTTTCAAAAGCATTTATCAAACTGGTCGTTATTGCCATTCTCATTGCATCTCCAGTTGCGTGGTGGCTTATGCATAAATGGCTCTAGAATTTCACGTACAGAATCAATATCAGTTGGTGGGTATTTGTGGCTTTGGGTTTTGCTGCCATTGCTATTGCATTCCTGACAGTGAGTTTCAGGACTGTGAAAGCAGCTATAGCAAATCCGGTAAAAAGTTTACGAACAGAATAAAACGGAATCTATGTTTAAAAATTATTTTAAAACTGCCTGGCTGAACATTCGAAAAAATAAATTTTATTCATTTGTCAATATTGTCAACATGTTGTGATATTGAGAAGTTTTCTTGTACTCATCTGCACTACTACTATTTTACCTTTCTTGCACCCGATGGCTATGGGGTCTTGTACGTTCTTATATCTTATCATCTCCCACTGCCTATCGGGTGCAATGTGCACTACTTTCTCAGGCAAATTTTTAGTTAGAGAGATCAATCAGTAATTGCTAATTCAAAGCCGGCGATTCTAAAATGCCACTCGGCGATTGCCATTTACTACTCGCTATTTTTACTACTTTGCAAATCAAATACGATTGCTATGACAACTTTGTTCACCAAATACGATCCCGTAAAATATAAAACACCAACTGGCACGCAACTTAATTGCAAAGGATGGATACAGGAAGCTGCTTTGCGAATGCTGCTAAACAATTTGAATCCTGAAGTGGCCGAACGTCCTGATGAATTGATTGTGTATGGTGGGAGAGGCAAAGCTGCACGCAATTTCGAAGCGTTGGACAACATCATTGCTGCATTAAAGATTTTGGAAAATGATGAATCACTTTTAATTCAAAGCGGTAAGCCGGTTGGCATTTTAAAAACACATAAGGATGCACCGAGAATATTAATCTCAAATTCACAACTGGTTCCGAATTGGGCCAATTGGAAAGTGTTTGATGAATTGGAGAAAAAAGGTTTGATGATGTACGGGCAAATGACCGCAGGAAGCTGGATCTACATCGGTTCACAGGGCATTGTGCAGGGCACTTATGAAACCTACGCTGCGCTGGCAGAGAAGCATTTTTCGTCAAACACGTCTCACGGTTCGTTGCGTGGTACATTGAATGTAACTGCCGGACTTGGCGGCATGGGTGGTGCACAACCTTTAGCGATAACGATGAACGAAGGAGTTGCTTTAATTGCTGAAGTGGAAGAATGGAGAATTGATAAACGTCTGGCAACAAAATATCTCGATGAAAAATTTACCAATATTGATGAAGCAATAGATCAGGCCTTAAGGTATAAAGAAGAAGGAGTAGTAAAAAGCATTGGCGTGTTGTGCAATGCTGTGAATTTGTTGGAAAGATTGGTAGAGAGAAATATTGTTCCTGATACGTTGACTGATCAAACATCTGCGCACGATCCTTTGATCGGTTACTGGCCGCATGAAATTTCTTATGAACAGGCGAAGGTTTTGCGTGAACAGGACCCGCAGCAATACATTGAGTATGCTTACCGCTCCATGTATCGCCATGTGCAATTAATGCTTCAGCTAAGAGATAAAGGCGCTATAATCTTTGATTATGGTAATAACTTAAGAGCTCGTGCTTTGGAATATGAAGCTCAAAATAGCGGAGTGCTTCAGGTTCCCCTTTTAGGGGGCGGAGGGGGCATGTATCCGGGATTTGTACCTGCTTACATTCGTCCATTGTTTTGCGAGGGCAAAGGACCCTTTCGCTGGGCAGCATTAAGTGGCGACCCCAATGATATTGCAATAACCGATGAAGTGATTTCAAAAATGTTTCCCGGGAATAAATCTTTACAACGTTGGTTGAGATTGGCCAAAGAAAAAATTGCTTTCCAGGGATTGCCCGCACGCGTTTGCTGGCTGGGACAGGGCGAACGTGAAAAAGCAGGATTGGCTTTTAATGAGTTGGTAAGAACAGGAAAAGTAAAGGCTCCGATTGTTATTGGCCGAGATCATTTGGATACCGGCTCTGTTGCTTCTCCCAACAGGGAAACCGAAGGCATGATGGATGGAAGCGATGCTGTTGCCGATTGGCCAATTTTGAACGCACTGGTGAATACAGCAGGTGGAGCAAGCTGGGTGAGTCTGCATCATGGCGGCGGAGTGGGAATGGGCTACAGCATTCATGCAGGAATGGTGATTGTTGCCGATGGAAGCGACGATGCCGAAGCAAGATTGAAAAGAGTGTTGAGAAACGATCCGGGATTAGGTGTGATCAGGCATGCGGATGCAGGGTATGAGTTGGCGAAGATGGTGGCGAGAGTAAATGGTTTAGATATAAATGATAAATTACAGGAAAATAAATCGTGCAAATGATAAGAGATGATATTTCCGAACTTATTCTTACGCCGGATAAGGCGAAGCTTCGAAAGATAATTCAAAACACTTTAGGTGAGTTTGACAATATTGATTATAAAGAATCTTGGGAAAGTTTTTCTAAGTTAAGCAAACACATTTTGGCTTTTGCCAATTCAGGAGGGGGGATAATTATTATTGGAATAGCACAAGATAAGACGACAGGAACCATAGAACCGAAGGGTCTTAATAATTTTCTTGATAAGGCCGATATTTTTAAAAAGCTACAAGCATATTTACCACAATACGTTGAGTATGAAATTCATGACTATGAATATAAAGAGTCGGAATATGAAAGTTTAAAAGGGAAAAGGA
>JAICTW010000726.1 GCA_025936195.1 Flavisolibacter sp. | reverse complement strand
CAAGCCAGCAACCCCCGCAAGAACTAATGCCTTATAAAAAGGAAATTAAAAAAGTAGGAGACAGCTATTGGAAACAAGATTACTACTATGCGAATGCGTTTGGAGGAACTGCAGAAAAGTACGTTGACAGCATTTCTTACTCACAGGAAATAGTCACATTTACAGGACGAGATACATCATCTGGACGGGTTCAAACATTTGTCATTGCTGCCAACAAAGGGCAAGTGACTGTGCCTCTTGGTGACAGTATTATTCGTGTCAACAAATTAGAGGCTCTTACAACGATTGACGGCAAGTATAACGGTGGAGATACAGTTAGAAGGCCGCCTTTGGTGTCGATGGCGAGTTATTTACTACGACCAAAAAGACGAGTTGACTGGCAAAAGCTAAAAGATTTTGGAGTTTTTGTTGAACAACACTTTATAAGATGATGCACGTGCCGCTAACAGCGGTGGCGGTTGCACAACTCCTTTATAAAAAATGATTACCCGGTTTGATAAATCCGGTTGTTTACTTCATTGGCTGAAGGCAGTATTTTAATGTTTGTTTGTTGTAAGCAACCATAGAGCGGCATGACATTAAAAACAAAAAGCAAAGGCTTTCATTGATCTTTTTTATCGCCATTACTGCTGTTTTTCTATTTTGCTCCTGGTAGTTCATCCACTGCCTTTGCCGAGGAGACCCTCGGCAAAGGCAATAAACACTTGTAATGGTTGCAGTCCGTAACTAAGAAAATATATTCTTCAGGCTACTGTCATTCAAATTTTCCCAGTTTATAATTCTCAAAACGGTAGCTGGCTGTTTCAACCACTCCTTCTTTCAATCGATACCATGGATTCATTCCTTGCTCTGCCAAATTGCGCAACACATAAATGGATTGGGCCGGAGTATATCCTTCTGCAAGTTTGTAAACCTTCTCTCCTCTTTTATCTACGGCTTCATCAATAATAATAAAGCAATGACCGGGGCTGCCCGCATAAATAACAACCGTCCCAATATCAAAATCATTTGCTGTTTTTAATTCCCTGCTTAACGAAATAGTACTTGCATAAGCGTACACAATATCGAGATACCTGCGAAGGCTTTCATGTGTTTTTTCTGATGGAACAGATGTTAGGAATTTAACCCCGTTACCTTTTGTCACCGGCCGCAAACCTTTGCAGTAATCATTCCATGTGTAATAATTTCCGCTCACAAAATGAAAACCAATTTCATCAAATCGTTTCTGTTGAAACAAATATTCCGCTCGTATCCGCATCAAAGCATCGGCACACTGTTGAAGGTCAGTTTTGCCCACATCGTAAGGAATAATGCCCACTTGTTTTTGCTGGTAGCTGATGGCCTTACCCGCATAATCAACAATGGGTTGATCAACAACAGGTAAATGCTGAAGAAAATACTGCCAGCTATTAACATCATATTTTTTTGAAGTGTCGGCAACAACCTGTATTAGTTTTTGATGGGGCAATGAAAAATCCCGGATCGACCCATTGCCACAGCCCAAAAGCAGGAAGATCAAAAGCGGAGAAAATTTTTGTTTCACAAACCTATTTCGCCATAAGATGCCCAGGCGGTTTGTTTCCATAATTTCCTACCTGATAACAGCGGCTAAAAAAGATTTTGATATCCGTGATAATCATTGAATGTTCTCCACCTGAAATATTGCCCAACACATTCTACAAAATAGTTGAACCCGCTGCGGGAACTGTTTCCGGGAGCCGCAAACAGGCTTAACCGTTTACTTCATTTCCCGGCATAACATTTTCTGTACTCATCAAAAAGAGGTTATGGAAAGAAATAAAAATAAAGGAAAAGATTCCAAAAGAAATACAGGCATTCCTGAGAATGATCCTTCCAGGGCTATGGATAGCAAACGTGAGGTGGAGCAATCAAACGATGCCAAAACAGACCAGGATTTTCCCGGGTACCCGCACTACCCTGCCAAAGAAGATATCATGGACCAAAGAACCGGCTCTCATAAAGTAGATATGGATATGGAAGATCTTG
>JAICTW010000612.1 GCA_025936195.1 Flavisolibacter sp. | reverse complement strand
GTAATAATCAGCATAGATCAGCGGCACATCTATTTCACTGCCTGCAGGTTTATGACCGGTGCTGTGTGCCAGTATAAAACCATGATGACTTCCAACGGCATTTCTATAATGAGCAGCAAGATTTTGCATGATTTTATCTGCTGTTTTCTTATAGACTTTGCCTTGTTTGGAATAATGACTCAACTCGTAAAATGCAGAAGCCATGATGGCTGCAGCAGAAGCATCTTTGGGTTCGTTATCAAAACTGGGAAGATCATAATCCCAATACGGAATTCCATCTTTGGGCATATTGGGATTGTTCAAAATGAAAGAAGCAATGTGCTCTGCATGATCCAAATAGTTTTTGTTTCCTGTTTCGCGATAACACATAGTGTAACCATATAAGCCCCAGGCCTGTCCTCTTGCCCATGCCGATTCATCACCATAACCCTGGGCAGTTCCCTTTCCAATTACATTCCCCGTTGCCGTATCATAATCCACTACATGATAGGAACTGTAATCAGCACGAAAGTGATTTTTCATTGTAGTATTGGCATGCGATACAGCAATTTTATAAAATGAAGAATCGCCCGAAAGTTTTGTTGCTTCAAAAAGCAATTCCAGATTCATCATGTTGTCAATGATGACAGGATATTGCCATTTGCCAAAATCCCAGGAGCGAATGCAGCCGACCTTTGGATTGAAACGCTTTGCCAATGTCTTTGCAGCATCAATAATCAATCTCTTATATGAACTGTCCTTTGTTGAGCGATATCCATTTCCATAGCTGTTGTAAACTTTAAATCCAACATCATGCGAGTTACCATTGTAAGGTTCTTTGAACATCAACGCTGTAAACTCCTGTGCCAATTGTTTCCATTCAGGCTTATTTGTTTTTTCATACAAAAACCACAACATGCCGGGAAAAAAGCCACTGGTCCAGTCACCGGAAGCAACCAGTTTTATGGAATCGTGAACAAGCGTTCTTGGAAATATCAATTGCCTTGATCTGTTCTCTTTTACATTGTTCACTAAAACTCTCACCTGCTGTTCTGCACCAGTCCATATTTTTTTTAAGTCTGTTCTTTGTGATGAAACCTTAGATCCAACAGCAAAAATTATAAGCAATAAAAAAATCTTTTTGTACATTTTTTAAAAATTTGATGGTTGTGCATGGAGCTGCGCTTCGTAAAGAGATGAAGGAATTAATTCTTCACCAGTGATTCCTTCCCATTTTGTTTGCGGACGTCCTTTCAATCTTCCTTCATAACGGTTCGCTTTTAAACCAATCACATAATTTTTCCCCGAAACCCAGGGGTCCTGAATGGCGGCTTTGGCAGCTTTGCAATTCCAGATCACCTGGTTCACTCCCGCCCATCCATGCCCGGTGCCCCAATTCCCCCGGTCCTGTATATTGATCTCTCCATCTGTAATGATGTTATCGAATAAAGTTCCCATGGCCCAGCGGTGATGAGGACCAATATCCGCCTTTGCATTTTCTGAGCGGCAGTTGTAAAACACATTGGGCCCGCACACCCTTGCACCGGTAACATAATCATGTCTTCCTTCCGATGCAAAACAATTCATCACCAGGTTCAATTGCCCGTCGTTGTTGAAGGAATATCTTCTGCCTCCTTCAATTTTTGATTTAGGTTGCAGGCATTGACAACTGTCAACCGTAATATGCTTTGCCTGTGCACCAAGGTTGACACAGGAATAACCAAAATATTTTGAATTAACGTTTTTGACCCAGCCATTTTCAATACGATTAAAGAACACAGCATTCCATCCATGATCCTCATCTGTATCCGTTGCGTATTCAGATATACAAACTAAATTTTCAATACCAATATTATTGATACGGCCATCAAAACTGTAGCTGTAAATTTCTCCTCCACCGTATTGATCCTCCATAGCCATTACAATGGAATTATCAATAAAAATTTTATTCTTTTCAATTTTTGTAATGATGCGTTCAAATTGCAGATCATATTCCTTCGGCTGCCATTGCTTAGTGGTGGAATCACGCAGTTCTATCTGGTCCATTTGCAGATCGTGAATCCATTTTGCAGTTCCCGGCCTGAATACAATGATGGGATCACCAATTTTCAATTCTTTCGCAGAAGAAACCGTAAATGATTTTGCCCCAACAGGTACGTAATGATCCATGATTTTTTTTCTTTCTCCTGTCTCCCGAATCTCGCCCTTGCCCGCTACATTGATCAGATTGCGTTGGCCGCTACCGGTAGCTATTAATTTCGTTTCACTTCCTTCACCTCTGAGAACAATGCCACTTGCCGCAATGCGAATGGTTCCGGGAATTTTATAAACACCCTTCTTCAGAAGAATGGCCCCGCGAAAACCATTTTTTCCAACAGGCATTTTCGAAACTTCATCAATGGCATCCTGGATGGTTTGCTGGCTGTTCAAAGAAGGTGCAATTGTTTTTACAACCGTAACAAAAGGAATTGATTTCGCATGACCATAATAGCCTACTTTACTGAAATCGGGAAGAATGTTGCCTTTTTCATCAGGTGAATAGGTCAACGTTCCATTTTGATTCAGTGTTACCAGTTTTGAATGCCATTGCATTTGCGAAAAACTTTTCAGCACACAGAAGCACAAAATGCTAAAAGCAAATAGTTGTTTACAATAATTAGTTTTCATTTTACTCAACCTCCAGGAACGCAGTTGGCAATCCTTGCGAACGAATGCTAATCACACTCCTTCCTTTATTGGTG
>JAICTW010000027.1 GCA_025936195.1 Flavisolibacter sp. | reverse complement strand
TGTATTCATCGGATGGACGATGATAATGTTTTTCACGGTATTCATCCTGCTTTTGCTGGCCATAAACTTTTCCCTTTCCAATTACATCAATTCCGCTGGAGGTATATAAAGCAGGTACACCTTGTTTTGCAAAATTGAAATGATCGGAACGATAATAATAACCTGCTTCCGGATGGGTTTCAAAAGAAGTATAGCGGTCCATTTTCTGCGCGGCTTCTTTTAAATAATCTTCTAAGTCAGATTGTCCCTGTCCCACTATAACAATGTCCTTTGTCTTACCTGTATTATTTAGTCCATCCATATTAATATTCGCAACGGTTTTGTTGATGGGGTAAATTGGATTTTGTGCATAATAAGCCGATCCCCACAATCCTTGCTCTTCTGCCGTTACCGAAAGAAAAATAACAGTGCGGTCAGGCTTTGTTTGTAAACTGGTGAATGCTTTGGCCAGTTCAATCAAACCTGCACTGGCGCTGGCATTGTCCAATGCACCATTGTAAATGCTGTCGCCGGTTTCATCAGGTTTTCCAATACCAAGATGATCCCAGTGCGCCGTATAAATAATGTATTCATCAGGATGTTTGGCTCCGGTAATTTTTCCGATAACATTATGCGATTTATTGTACGTTGCCGTAACCTTTATACTGGTGGATAATTTTTCATTCAATGGTATGGGTTTGAATCCTTTTTGTGCCGCTTTCGTAAACAAAGTGGAATCATAACCGGCAGCATTCAATAATTTTTTTGCGGCAGGTTCAGAGATCCATCCTACAGCATCGCAGTAGGGTATATTCTTTCCGCGATTGTCTAAATAAAGATGTGAACCATTCCAGTTGTTTTGAACAACACTGAACGGATAGCTGGCTGCTTTTTCATTGTGAATTACCAAACAGCCTTTGGCTCCCTGTCGTGCTGCTTCTTCAAATTTATAAGTCCATCTTCCGTAATAAGTCATCGTATCGCCTTTGAATAAAGAAGAATCAATTCCATAACCCGGATCGTTCACCAATACCATTACAATTTTTCCTTTCACATCCAGGCCGGCATAATCATTCCATCCTCTTTCGGGAGCATTCACCCCATAGCCGGCAAAAACCAGTTCATCATTTTTTAGATTAATAACTGAATCTGTTTTTTCGGTCCAGAGCACATAATCATCAAAACCTTTTAATTGAAAATTTCCTTTGGACGATTGCACCTGTATCACCGAATCAGCTTTGGTGGCAATGTTCACCATTGGAACATCCTGCAAATAACTGTTGCCATTACCGGGTTCCAAACCCTCTTCTTCAAAACGTTTCTGCATGTAGTTGATCGCTTTGGTTTCGCCTCCGGTGAAAGGCTTACGGCCCATGAAGGAATCAGAGGAAAGTATTTTTATATCCATTGCCAATGTATCGGCACTGAAAGCAGCAAAGCCATCTTCGGTATAATTGCTGCCGGCCGTTGCTGTTTCATGGCAACGGATGAAAACAATTGAAACGATAATGATTAGTGGAAGAAGAATAATCTTACGCATGTTGATTTTGTTTGAGCGCAAAAGTTAAAGCAATTTTGACAGCGAAAGAAGATTTTAAATTATACCAATGAAGAAGACTGTACTCATTTTTCTGATCAGCATTTTTATTATCTCGTGCACCACGCAGAGAACAATAGCGCTAACCAATAACAGCCAACTGAAATTTATTGGTGAATACGATGTCCCCTACAACAAATCTTTTCAAAACACAACCATCGGGGGTTTGTCCGGAATTGATTACGACCGCAAGCATGATCTTTATTACCTCATTTGCGATGACCGTTCCGCCATCAATCCTGCACGGTTTTACACAGCGAAAATTTATCTGAATGAAAAAGTAATTGACAGTGTTCGATTTGTTTCTGTAAAAAATTTATTACAAAATAATGGATCTGTTTATCCCAATTCAAAACAAGATCCTTACCATACACCCGATCCGGAAGCCATGCGCTACAATGCAAAAACGAATCAATTAGTTTGGAGCAGTGAAGGAGAAAGGATCGTTAGAAAAAATGCTACGGTGTTGGAAGATCCTTCTGTTAAAATTATTTCTGCTGACGGAAAATACATTGACAGTTTTGTTTTGCCATCGAATATGCACATGAATGATGAAGAGAAAGGACCAAGACAAAACGGAGTGTTTGAAGGTTTGAGTTTTACTGATAATTACAAAAAGCTTTTGGTAAGTGTGGAAGAACCTTTGTACGAGGATGGTGCAAGGGCAGGACTGAACGATTCTTCTGCATGGATACGCATCATTCAGTTTGATGTAAAAACAAAAAAGCCCGAAGCGCAATATGCTTATCAAATTGATCCGGTGGCTTATCCTGCCAATCCACCTGGTGCGTTTAAAATAAATGGTGTTCCCGATATTCTTGCAATCAATGATCACCAGTTGTTGGTAATGGAACGTTCTTTTTCCACCGGAAGAAAAGCCTGCACCATTAAGGTTTATCTGGCTGATAAAAGTGGTGCTACTAATGTCTCAAACCTTTCATCTCTTAAGAATGGAAACTTTATGCCGCTCTCAAAAAAATTAATATTGAACATGGACAGCCTTGGTATTTACATTGATAATGTTGAAGGCGTAACGCTTGGACCAAAATTGCCGGACGGCCATCAAACATTAATTTTTGTTTCCGATAATAATTTTTCCAATGAAGAGCTGACGCAGCTTTTTTTCTTTAAAATTCAATAGCATCTTTTAACCTTGATTAACTTGTTAGGGTTATACCTTTCCCTTCCTAAAACACAAATTTTATTATGAAAAAGCTGTTAGCCCTGGTTGCCGTATTTACAACCGTGTTACTGTCCAATGCCAATGCGCAGGGCGGAAATGGAAATTTTGATCCTGCCGCTGCAAAGGCAAGATATGTTGAACGTGTAAAGCCTTTGCTGATCGAAAAAACAAAACTCACTGATGCGCAGGCCGACAAAGTGCTTGACATCAATTGGGATGCCCGCAGCAAAATGCGTGGAATGAGAGACCTTTCTCAGGACGAAAGAAAAAAGAAAATGGAAGAAGTTCAGGCTGATGAGAACAAGCAGTACAAGGACATTCCTTTAACTGATGATCAGGTCAAAGCTGTGAATGATTTCTTTGATGACCTGAGAAAGCAAATGCAGCAACAACGCCAGAATGGTGGCGGCGGTAATGGAAACAACTAATTATACCGGTAAATAAAGCCGTCCAATTGGGCGGCTTTTGTTTTTTATTTTTGTGCTATGGCAGAAGACCTGACAATTATTACCGGAACAAAGCAGGAACAATACGAAGCATTAATTCCCCAGATCAAAGGTTTGCTGGAAGGCGAAACAGATTTGATCGCCAACCTTGCAAATGTTGCCGCAGCATTGAAGGAGCAATTCAACTGGTTGTGGATTGGGTTTTATTTAGTGAAGAAAGATGAGCTGGTGGTTGGACCTTTTCAAGGACCGGTTGCCTGTACCCGCATTAAAAAAGGAAAAGGTGTTTGCGGAAGTAGTTGGGCGCAGAAGCAAACCCTGATCGTTCCCGATGTTGAAAAATTTCCCGGACATATTACCTGCAGCAGTTTATCAAAATCAGAAATTGTTGTGCCCATTATGCGCAACAATGAAGTAGTGGCTGTATTCGATGCCGATAGTTTGAACTTAAATCAATTTGATAGAGCAGATCAGTTGTACCTGGAAGAAATTGTTTCACTTCTCACATTTTAGCGGAAGAATTTTGATGAGTGATTTTTAATGCAGGAGTTTTTAGAAGATCGTAGAATTGATACCGTCAGTTTATTTCCGAGGATTACGTTGTTCGGTTTCGTCGAGGATGATGGCGTTGTATTGAAGAACGGCTTTCGAAATTTCGGATTCGGAACAATCAAAAGCAAGTTTTCTTTCGGTGCTGTTGATCTGCAGGTGATTTGATTGCAGGGTTTGCGCAAATGCCCATAAGGACTTTGTATCAGGAAACAAAAGCGTCACTCTTCGCATGGATCAATGATTAAGGTGAAACGAAGTTATTGAAAGCAAACTAACGAAAAACACTTAGCGGGAAATTATCCACATAATACTTTATGGAAAATTTTGCACAGCTAAAACCTGATGTGAAGAAAATGCTTACCTTGAAACTATTATCAAGGTTATCTTGCTGAAGAGCCCAATCCGCATACCTTACGGTGATCCCCAACCCTTTAATATTGACGTCATTAAGATTATTCCCAGCCTAATTAACTAACCTAAGGAGGAGCTATTTTGCAAGAAGCGTTGAAAAAAGTGGTCAGCGATGCAGCAGAGCCAATAGCCAAAACCGTGACCCTATACATTCGGTCACAAAAAATTGAATTGAGCGGAATGTGGGATTGGGATATGGACAGTTCTGCTGTGTATTGCAGTGATGTGATGTTCTTTCCCGACAAATTTGAAGGAACCAAAGGTATTGTTCATCCCGATGATCTTTCCAAACTGATGGCTGCAGTAAGCCTGATGGAACAAAGAAGAATTTCCCTGCTCAATTTCCGTATCATCACTACTTACGGTGAAGTAAAGACCATAACAGGGCAAAGAATTTCTATCGGCAACCAAAATCAAGCATTGCCTGAGCCGCTGCCCGGAAGAGAACCCTGGCAGGAAGCCCTGGAGCAAATAGCAAGAAAAAAAGAACTTGATTTTTTATCACTCCGCAAAACACTTGCTGACTTTAGTGAACAGCTGCATGGCATTGGTTGCTGGTTGCTGAACAAA
Source organism: Flavisolibacter sp. (assembly GCA_025936195.1). The sequence goes on along the minus strand of JAICTW010000027.1, from coordinate 6,485 downwards.
ACATTAACTCAGGTCTGGTATTCCGATAATGTATTTCGTCTTTATGGTTTGGCGCCGCAAAGCATCAATGCACACTTCAACAGCTTTAGTTCTTTCATTCACCGCGACGACAGGCAGGCAGTTTTAAATGCTTTTGAAAAAACCTACGAAGAAGAATTGCCTTTGCATATTGAATACAGGATTGTTTTACCCAATGGTGAGCTGAAATATATTCAGCAGATCACCAAATGGATGTTCAGTTCCAAAGGAGAGCAGATCTGCAGTGGTATTATACGGGATGTAACAGAAGAACGAAGACAACTTGATGGGATTTTGTCCGCACAGTCGGATATACATTTGCACCGGCAGGTACTAAAATTATTTGAGCAGGAAACTTCAACTGCTTACTGGCACATTCATTTGGCTACAAAGCAGGCAAGTTATTCACAAGCGTATTATCGTATTTATGGTTTCAAACAAACCAATTTGCCTGTAAACAATTTCTTTCTTCATTTGGTGCATGCCGACGACCGTAAGAAAATGGAAGAGGCGTATGAGCGCATGTATCGTGACCAGGTATTTCCTGAAACAGAATTCCGCATTATTCGCACGAATGGAAGATTGCGTTATCTCAAACAAACCGGGAAAGTTTTCATTAATGCCAACAAGGAAAAAATCATGATTGGCGTGTTGCAGGACATTACCGTGCAAAAAGAGTTCGAACAAAAAATACATGAGCTCAATGAAGCTGTAGCGCAGAATAAAATATTGAATGAATTGATGGAAACCACGGCAGAGGCCAGCATCATAACCTGGCTGCCTGATGGAACAATCAAATGGAGCGAGGGTTTTTGCAGGATGATGAGTTATAAAGCCGGAACGGAGCCTTCATCAAAACGGCTGTATGAATCCATCCATCCGGATGATATCAAGACATTTAAAAGAATAGAAGCAGCGATACAAAAAGGCGAAGAAACAGAGCCTGCTCCTGTAAAATTCATTACGCGAAACGGTATAAAGCAAACAGTTGTTTCTTTTCGCAGGCTGCGGTTGGCAAAGGAAATGATCGTTGCCGTTTTACAGGATGCAGGACAGCGCATGGAATGGCAGCAGCAATCCCTGCAAAACAAATTGTTTGCAGAAATGGTTGCCGATACGGTAAAGGAAATGATCATTTTCACCAACAACGATCATGTGATCATTAACTGGAGTACGAGGGCCGAACAAAAGACAGGTATTGCAAAGGAACAAGCCTTATTTCAAAATTTATTTGATGTATTGCCAGAGTTGAAGAAAGAAGATTTCCTGGAGCAATTAAAAGAAGCTTCCTCCGGAAAGGAAATCAATGCCGTTCGATCCGAAAGCGGTTATTTAAAAAAGCCGCACGATTATTGGCTGCATCCGTTAAAAAACGAAAGTGGTGAGTTGCTTGGAATGTTGCACGTAGTACAGGATGTAACAAAGCAGGTGGAAATGCAGCAGCAACTCAATGAACGTTTGAGCTTTATTGAAAGTTTGCTGGAAGCTTCTGTTGACCGCATCGTGGCTTTGGACCGCAACATGAATTATTTGTACTGTAACAAAAAAGCAGAAGACTATTACGGTATTGCTAAAGAAAAACTGCTGGGTAAAAATATTCTTGAAGTCTTTCCTGCTTTCCGCAATCACCCAAACTATAGTGAGTTTAGAAAAGTATTGAAAGGCGAAACCATACATCAGCCGGCAACCGAAAAACAGGATGGCTATTTTGAAACCTGGCTCACGCCTGTTAAAGATGATGCAGGCGAAGTAACGGCTGTATTGTGGATTGTGCACGATTTGAGCAAGGAGTTCCGGCTGCAGCAGGAGCAAAGGAAAACCTACCTCATTCTTGATGCTATTGAAACCGCCTGCTGTGAATTGGACAGGGAAGGCAATATGGTTTATGCCAATCGCAGGGCAGAAGAATTTCTGGGCATGAGCAAAGAGAAAATGCTTGGCAAAAATGTTTGGGAGCTCTTTCCCGAATCAAAACAAGGCAAATGCTGGACCGACATACAACTGAATGCCCTGAACAAAAAGCAATTCGCTCAATCTGAATATGTATCTACTGTATCCAAAACATGGATTTCATTAAGTGCCACGCCAACTGAAAAAGGATGTATTGTATTATTCAATGAAATACAGGACATCGTTGAGGCCAGAACAGAACTGCAGAAGGAGCAGGAAACGGTAAAACAAATGCTCAATGGCTCCATGGCAGCCATTGTAATTATGGAATCATTGCGGAATGAGGAGGGAGAGATCATAGATTTTGTTTTCAAAGGAGGAAACAAGGCCGCAGAAAAGATCAATCTTATATCCACTGAGGAGTTATTAGGCAAAGGATTGCTGGAAATGTTCTCAGGAGTTACGGATGTATTTTTTGATAGCTATGTACAGGTAGTGGAGACAGGCGTGCCTATTCGGATGGAACGGCTTTATCAGCATGAACATTTAGATGCATGGTTCGATGTATCTGCGGTGAAGAACGGGGATGGCTTTATCATGACCTTTGTGGATATTACAGAAGCCAAAAAGATAGAGGAAGAGTTGAAAAAAAATCTTACCCTTTTGCGTTACACCGAATACCTTGCCCAATCCGGAACATGGGATTATGAAGTAGCAACCGGAAATTTTAAATGGAGCGAAGGCATGTATAGATTATTTGGATTGTCGCAGCAAAAGAAAGTAAATCCTCAAATTTATTTGCGTCACGCCATTGAACAAGATCGTCCTATAGCTGAAAAGATCGTGGCACTCCTTCAAATCAAACACGATCCCTTTGAAGAGATCCTAAGGATCAAAAGAAATGGCGATGTGCGGACATTAAAGGTTAAAGGATCAGTGATAACTGACGAAAACGGAAAAGCACAAAAGGTCATTGGTGTTGATATTGATATCACCAATATTCAAAAAGCGGAAGACCAGTTAAAAGAAAGCCGGCACTGGCTGGAACAAACAGCCCGCGCATCTCCCGATTCCATTACCATTTACGATGTTGGAAAAAAACAACCTGTTTATCTCAATAACCGTTTGGCAGAATGGCTGGGCATGACCAGTAATGATCTTTTGGAAATGGGATTTGAAGAACGTTTGAAGCTTATCTATCCCGATGACCGTTTGGACCTGCTTCAGAATAACGAAAAAACAGCAACAGCAAAAGACAATATCACCATTGGCATGGAATACCGTCTCAAAACAAATGACGGTAAAACCATTTGGGTGCGCAACCGCTCCAAACCTTTTCAAAGAGATGAATCAGGAAATGTGACACATATTTTAAGCATCCTGCAAAATGTAACGGAAGAAGTTCAATTGCGTGAAGAATTGAAACAACGTACTCAATATGCCGAATCCATTATTGACGCCAGCATAGATCGCATTGCTGTTTATGATAAAGAGCTTCGTGTTATTGCATGGAACCGCCGTTCGGAAGAAGTGACCGGAAGAAAAAAACAAAATGTTTTGGGACAAAAATTATTTGATACGTTTCCCAAAGTAGAACAGGATGAAGAATTATTGAAAGCACACCTGGATGCGCTGGAAGGTTCGTATGTAAGTTTGCCTGCAAAAAGAGGCATCTACACCAACAACTACTACGAACGCTTTTTTATTCCCTTGAAAAATGAAAGGAAAGAAACTTATGCCATTGTGAGTATCATGCATGATGTTTCAGAGCTGGTGAACCGCAATGCCGAACTGAATGAATTGAACCGGTCATTAGAGCAAAAGAATGAAGAACTGGAACAAAAAAATGAAGAGATCACTTCCTTTGCTTTTGTGGCTTCGCATGATATGAAAGAACCTTTGCGAAAGATCCATACGTTTTCGGACTGGCTGGTGGGGCAGGAGGCAGAACAGCTATCTGAAAAAGGGAAAAGCATGCTGGAGAAAATGAATACATCGGTGCATCGTATGGAAGCGTTAATTGATGATATTCTGGTACTCACAAAAATCCATTCCGATACAAGAAGGGAAGAGGAGGTGAATCTGAACAAAGTATTGCGTCAGGTGTTTGATAATATGTTTGAACAAATATTGCAGACGCAAACCGGTGTTCATGCGAACGAATTACCCATCATCAAAGGGAACTCCAACCAGATCTTTTATCTCTTTCAAAACCTGATCAGCAATGCTATTAAATTCCAAAAACCAGGAAATGTTCCGCATATAAAGATCACTGCAGAAATTATTTCCGGCGAAGAAATCGGCATCTCCAATCCTTATGAGGAATATGCAAAAGTTTCGTTTAGCGATAATGGTTTTGGTTTTGATCAGCGTTATGCCAAAAAGATATTCCAGGTATTTCAGCGTTTGCACGGCCGGCATGAATTTGACGGTACCGGTATCGGGCTTGCTATTTGCAAAAAGATCATGGAAAATCATGAAGGAATGATTACCGTGGAAAGCGAACAGGGTAAGGGTTCTGTCTTTTCTTGTTATTTTCCATTATTTTAGTACTCTCGTTGACGATTGCATACAAAGAGGATCCCGCCACTGGCGGGATTTCTTTTTTAGATAGGCAATGGCTGAATGGATGGATGATGTTGAAGAAGAATAATGTTGGTTAAAAACATGGTTTGATTGAGAAGGCAATTGTTGTTAAGGCTGGTAATTGATTTTTGGAGTAAGATTCAGATGATGATTTTTATGGACCGGTCTGCATTGCCATTTGGCTGAAAGCTGCACCATTTATCCTGAGTGAAGCAAAGAGGGAAGCCGTGTACGGCCCTTGCTTGTTCAAGATGCACTGCTGATTTCAATTATTCTTCAAAGCACATTTTCTTTGAACGGATGAAGGCTTTCAATTGCAGTGAAAACTTCTATTTTCTGTTGAAGAAACGCTAATCGGGATTTCGCTGTTGTCAATGCAGGTTATAACCTGCGAGCATTGCTCCCTTTATTTTCGATCTTAATAAAATCCCTGTTTTACAGGATAGAACACTACGGTGGGCAGGAATATTTTTAGTAAGAAAATAGAATAGCAATGAAAAAAATATTTCTGCTTTATCTTTTTAGTACTTCTGTGGCAATCTTATCTGCCCAAAAAGAAACGTATGACCTTATTACTTACACACCGCTGAAGGGTTGGGCAAGAGAAGAAAAACAAAATGTGATTGTGTACACCAGGGTTAATAAGAAAGACAAAACCTGGTGCCAGATAGGCGTATACAAAAGCACCGCCAGCAAAGGAAACATTGAAGATGATTTGCAAAGCGAATGGAATGAAATGGCAGTAAAGCAATTTAGGATTACCGATACTATGCAGGCATCCGAAACAGAGGAAGCTGAGGGCTGGAAAGTAAAAACGGCTTCGGGGAGATTTACATTCAACAATCAACCGGCGGCGGTATTGCTAACTACATTCAGTGGCTACGATCGTTGCACAAGCATTATGGCCACAACAAACAGCCAGGCCTATCTTGAGGCAATAGAAAATTTTGTTGGAAGTATTGATCTGAAGAAACCCGAAGTAAACACGCAACAGCAAAATATTGGAAACCTGCCCATCATTGGCTCGTGGGGAAAATCAAACACGGTAAGCCAGATAAATAACCGGTTCGGCAATTATAGTTATAACAAACAACAATATACATTTAATGCAGATGGCAGCTACAGTTTTGCAGCCAAAACCTATGACGAGAAAGCTTCCGAAACTTATCTAATAAAAGAAAAAGGCAGTTTTGAAATCAACGAAAATGCAATCACCCTGACTCCAAAAACCAGTGTGATAGAAGCATGGAGCAAAAAAAATGGCGGCGATAACTGGAATCAACTTAAATCAACACAAAAACGACCTTTAGAAATAGTAACGTATCAGTTTAGTATTGCCGATAATAACCTGCTGCTGCAAACGGAAAAGCAAACCGAAAGAGACGGCAGGTTTAATAATGGGAATACATACAGCTATGGCCCGCCGGGCACATTTACTCCAATTCAATTGCCGGGAGGCGATCAGTTAGTCTCACAAGAAAAACAAAAGGAAACGGTAAAGCAAACAACTACTCAGGCCAGTCCTTCTGCTAACAATTCAGATTTTGCTTTTACCACAACTAATTTTGACGATGGCTGGACGAGCACAGTGCAGGAAGATTGGGTGGAAGTAACAAAAGGAAACATAAAAGTGCTTTTACATTATCCGAAACAAGGAACCGTATTCCCTGCCGATCCAGGGCCAATGACCGATGCAGCGTGGAATATTTTAGTTGCACCGCGATACAGCAATTTGAAAAATTATAAAACGGCTTATATCGCCACATACGATCGGCCCTATCTTGGTATGGGCTATGCTACTGAAAATGCCACTGGGAAAAATGTTTTTATTGTTTTCTTTCACCAGGGCCACAATGGCTGGCTTGAATTTGTTGCTCCTGACAAAAACAGCTTCATACAACAATACAAATTCGATCCTGAAACAATTCAATACGATAGCAACGAGGACTTCATGATTCCGCTTGCAAATATGACTGGCTATAACAAATTTG
>JAICTW010000339.1 GCA_025936195.1 Flavisolibacter sp. | reverse complement strand
CGGAAGAAGCAAATTCTTTTCTTCCTTCTTTAGTGGAAAAAACATCAGAGCAGGAAGCGCATCCGCCCCAGCCTCCGAGTGAAAGAAGCACTTTTAAATGCGGGTTCCTGCTTTTCAGTGAAACCATTTTTTGTATCATTGCGGTATCCCTTGCATTATCTACATTCAGCCGGTTGCCTTTTAAATGGCAAAAGCTGAAAATCAGGTGGGTGAGCTTTTCAATGGGAAAGCTGTCAATTTGGGAAATGCTCTTCCCCGCATAATAAGCAATGACAGCAAAATTTTCTTTCGGTTGTTCAAAAGAAAATGCTGGAAGAAGGGCCAGGATGCAGATGGTGAAAAAAAGCTTTGACATACTTTGTTAGGTTCCGGTTATTGGTTTCGTGTAATATGCTTTCAGCAAAGATTATGATGATGTAATTGAAGGTACAAACTTGTGAGAGAAGAGAGATTGCACGAATTCAGTTATAGTAGTTGCCTAGATTTTCTGACTCGTCTCATTTTGGAAATTAAAAAACCCTATCAGCGTGCACCTGATAGTGGTCCTAAAACTGAACCGGTGACCTTTTCAGAGACCTTTTCATTCAGTTTCCACCAACAAAAAACCCTATCAGACTTTCGTTTGACAGGGTTACTGTATAACTTCAGTGGAGAATATCGGAGTCGAACCGACGACCTCTTGCATGCCATGCAAGCGCTCTAGCCAGCTGAGCTAATTCCCCATGTTTATTAGCCATCCAACACAAACCGGTTTGGCAGGGCTGCAAAAATAAGTGTTGATGCAATACAGATGGTATAATAATTTCTATTGTTTTTCTCAAAATCAGTGTATGCAAAAGGGTGGAAAATCAAAACAAGTTCGTCCGGCGCAGGAACAGAAAATGCCGGGTTCTCAGCAAAAGATGACACCGAAGCCGGTAATAGAAAGACCAAAAAAGGAAAACAAACTGCAAGATAAAGTAGCCTTGATTACCGGCGGCGACAGCGGCATCGGTTCAGCCGTTGCTGTTTTGTTTGCACAGCACGGCGCCGATGTGGCCATCGTCTATAATATTGAGGATAAAGATGCCAACCATGTAAAAGAATTAGTAGAGAAATACGGACGAAGATGTTTGCTCATCAAGGGCAATATCCGCAATGAACAGTTTTGCAAAAGAGCCGTTGAGAAAACGGTAAAGGAATTTGGCCGTTTAGATATTTTGGTCAACAATGCAGGCGTACAAACAGAACAAAAATCATTGGAAGATATCAGCACGGAGCAATTGAAGGAAACGTTTGAAACCAATATCTATTCACAGTTCTGGCTGACAAAGTATGCTTTGAAATATTTGAAGAAAGGTGCTTCCATCATAAACACCACTTCGGTAACTGCTTACAGAGGAAGCCCGAGCCTGCTGGATTATTCCTCAACCAAAGGAGCCATCCTTGCTTTTACGCGAAGCCTTTCACACAACCTGGCCGATAAGGGAATTCGTGTAAATGGCGTTGCACCCGGACCAATATGGACGCCATTGATTGTTGGAAGTTTTGATGCGAAGAAGGTAAAAACATTCGGCTCGGATACACCTATGAAACGGGCAGGACAACCCGCTGAAGTGGCTACCTGTTATTTGTTTTTAGCAAGTGAAGATGCATCGTACATGACGGGACAAGTATTACATCCCAATGGAGGAGAAGTTGTGAATGGGTAGACGCCGTAAAGGGAGCCCAATAGCTATCGGATAGGTCGGAGATAATTTCTTTATTAAATCTTTCTAAGAGCAGTTAGATTGTTTAGGTGAGTTTACTTTTGTTTGAATGTTTTTTAAGTTGAATAATGATGTGGTCATCTGCATTGCAGTTTTATGAAATGGTTTTACTAGAGTAACAGCAGATTGCTGTCCCAACTGTCCGTACTGTTCTAAAAATCACAATCAAAAATAAAACGCTGTTGTGATGTTTGTAACCCAGTACAGTTTTGCAATCCTTTCAAAAATCTCATCACTTCCCCTTTCCCAAAAAAATAATCCTTAACGTGTGCAGCATAATTTTAAAATCAAGCAGGAGGGAAATGTTTTCGATGTACACCAGGTCAAACTTGCTGCGTTCGATCATTTCTTCTACGTTTTCGGCATAGCCAAATTGCACCATGCCCCAACTGGTTAATCCGGGTTTTACTTTGAGTAAGTATTTGTAATAAGGAAAACGTTCTATGATCTGGTCAATATAAAATTTACGTTCCGGTCGCGGACCTACCCAACTCATTTCTCCTTTTAAAATATTCCATAGCTGCGGCAGTTCATCCAATCTCCATTTGCGCATCAGTTTTCCCCAGGAAGTAATTCTTGGATCGTTATCAGATGAAAGGGAGGGCCCAAATTTTTCGGCATCCATATACATCGAACGGAATTTGTACATGACGAAGGGCTTGCCTTTGTACCCGATTCTTTCCTGCGAAAAAATGATAGGTCCATTTGATGAACTGCGTACGCGTAAGGCAACAAAAAGCAGCAGGGGAGAAAGAAGGATCAACGAAGCAAATGCAAGTACAACGTCCACCCCTCTTTTGATGTTTTGCTGCCACTGGGGCATGAGGCCTGTGTGCAGATCAATCAAAGCCGCACCCAGCACATTGCTTGTTTTTACGGAACCCGAAAGAATATCCAAAGCACTGGGTTGAATTTTTATGGCTACATCTTTTTCAGATAAGCGATTGATGATCTTTTCGATCATTGACTGATCCGATTTATCAATGGCAAGAACAATCAGCTCAATGTTGTTTTGATCAATGATCGTTTCCAATTGGTCAATGTTACCCAGACTGGAAAATGATTTATGAGCGTTCTTTCCGTTTTCACCAATGAACCCTGCTGCATAATAACCTTCCACTTCCAGTTTTTTCTCCGCATCCTTATACACTTTGTAAGCGGTTTCATAATTCCCCACAATAGCGGCTTTAAAGCGAATGGTCTTTGTAACCAATTGTTTTTTTACCATGCTCAAAACAAGCAGGCGACCGAACCAGGTTAATAGAAATTGCAGTGCGAACAAAATTCCAAATGCAGAGTAATAATAATTGTAATCGTTTTGAGCATCATCCAATAAAAAAAGAAAAAACAAACCTATACAACCAATGATCGTGCAAACGAAAGTGGTGGTAAATTCGGTAAGCCTTGATTTTTTATAAATGGAATGATAGCTTCCCACCAGCGCATAAATGAGTATCCATCCCAAAGGAATAAAAAAAATGGCCAGCCAGAATTTATCGTTGATGGCCTGTGGCTGATGCAATAATTGTTTTCGTAAAAAATAAAAAAACGTCCATGCAAGTGCTGCTGTAACGTAATCGCTGATGGTGTACCAAAATGGGTGGATGTATTTTTTTAAAGCCATTCCGTTTTAAGAAGCAATCAAATTGTAATTGATTTTTTGAAGTATCTGATGCGCTACTTCCATTGCCCTGTAGCCATCAATTTCGTTCACTATGGGCTGCGTATCGTTTTTGATAGCAGCAACAAATTCTTCCAGTTCTCTCTTTATGGCATTTACTTCCGGCACTTCAGGATTGGCAATGGCAATGGTTTTTACACCATGCGGTGTTTCAATATCAAAAGCAAAAACATTTTCATCCTTCTCTGTTTTCAATTTGATCACTTCTGTTTTTTTCTCCAGGAAATCAATTCCAATGTAAGCATCCTTTTGAAACAAACGCACCTTCCGCATTCTCTTCATGGAAATACGGCTCGATGTTAAATTGGCTACGCATCCGTTATTGAATTCAATACGAACATTGGCAATATCAGGTGTGTCGGTCATTACAGCCACGCCGCTTGCAGAAATATTTTTGACGTCGCTTTTCACCAGGCTTAACACCACATCAATATCATGAATCATTAAATCGAGGATGACGCTTACCTCTGTGCCCCGCGGATTGAATTGTGCCAGCCGGTGAACTTCAATGAACATAGGATTCAGTTCCAGCTTTTTGGCTGCAAGAAAAGCAGGATTAAACCGCTCCACATGCCCCACCTGGAATTTTATTTTTGATTCCTGGACCAGCTTCACCAGAGTTTTCGCTTCTTCCATAGTATTCACCATGGGCTTCTCCACAAAAACATGTTTCGATCTTTTGACGGCTTTTTCGCAAATGGAAAAATGGTATTGAGTAGGCGTTACAATATCAATGGCATCGCAAGCGTCAATCAATGCGTCTTCATCTGTAAACCGCTTCAGATTATATTTTTCAGCAACTTCTTTTGCTGTTGTATCATCAGGATCAAAAAATCCAACCAGTTCCGCGCCATTAATTTCTTTCCAATTATTTAAGTGAAATTTTCCAAGGTGACCGGTCCCGAATACGCCAATTTTAAGCATGGGCAAATATACGGCCTCCCTAAATCCCTCCGGTAGAGGGACTT
>JAICTW010000217.1 GCA_025936195.1 Flavisolibacter sp. | reverse complement strand
TGGTCGCCATCTGTTGGACTGAATAATGCATCGGTCAAAAATCCAATTGCTGTTTTACATGCAGATCAAACCTATGTAGTAACGGCAAGAACAGCTAACGGATGTGAAGCAAAAGATGATATCAGCATAAAAGTTTTTGCCCAGGCAGATTTCTTTGTGCCTACAGCTTTCACACCGAACGGTGATGGTAAAAATGATGTATTGAGAGTAATTCCTGTTGGGATTAAAGAGCTTAAGTACTTCAACGTTTATAACCGCTGGGGCGAATTGGTTTTTACCACCAAAGACCCGTCAAAAGGATGGGATGGAAAACTGAATGGAAAAGAGCAAGGTACATTCGTGTTTGTTTGGATGGCAGAAGCCAGTGATTACCAGGGAAATATAATCAGGAAAAAAGGAACGGTTGCTTTGATAAAATGAGGTGATGGTATTTTAGTTGGAAAAAGAAGCAATGCAGTGTTTCTGTTTCCACAAACACAACAGTCTGGCTTGTGAGAACACGAGCCCTGCAACAAAATAAAATTGAGAATTGTTGTACAGACTTAAGCAGCTTATCATTAATCATTCAACTTCTTCTTCAATACATTCCATTTCTGCAGCAGCTTTTGAAAATTGGTCTGCGCTTCTTTCATGGCAGCAATCATTTGTGTTGTCGGCCGCATATCACTTTCCTGAAATGAATCTTGCAAAGTTTCGAACACACTGCTCATTTGATTATAACTGACTTCATTTTTCCCTTTTACTCCATTTATAAAATTGTTCAACGAATCCATATCCGGTTGATCTTTGATCTTTGTTTTCAATGCAGCAATTTCATTACCTATTTGCATTAATTGCTTGCGATTGTTATAAGCTTCCAAAGAAAGATCGTGTTTCAGTTGCAGATCCTTGAGTGGTGTTTTTACTCTTGGATCCATTTTCACAATTAATGGTTGTGTAAATGTTTTTCCATCAACACTCAGCTTCACAACATAACTGCCCGGCATGATCCAGGGAGATGTTGAAGCAGGCGCTGTATTTTCATACGTAGCAGAAATGGGATATGAGGGAGGCGTATTCAATGGATCGTAATGCAGATCCCAAACAAAGCGATGAGCGCCTTTTTCATTAGATAAAATTTGTTGCCGGCGGATCCAATACAGAGGAATATCTACAGGTGGAATTGTGTAGAGCGTATCATTGCTGGAGAACCTGCGAATGAGATTTCCTTTTGCATCTGTTATGTCCAAAACAACATTTGTTTTATCATTGTCCAAATAGTAATCAATCACAGCGCCATCAGGAGGATTTTGTCCTGCAGGTTCTTCCGGTGGCAACGGCGTGTCTGTATTCATATTCCATCTCACACGATACGTAGTTGAAGATTTGAACAATATAGAAGTTTGAATTCTTTGAGCAGCTATTTGTCTTAATGCATTGATCGCATCCATGATCCAAAACCCTCTTCCATGTGTGGCGACAACAAGATCATCGTCCTTAATTATCAAATCACGACAGGAAGTGGCAGGCATATTCATTCGTAACGATTGCCAGTGTTCGCCATCATCAAAGGAAACATAAACAGCCGTTTCGCTTCCGGCAAACAGTAATCCTTTTTGTTTGGGATCTTCTCTTACAACATTGATCGGATCATCGGGCAAACCATTTACAATCCTGGTCCAGGTTTTTCCGCCATCATGTGTTTTGTAGATATAGGGATGCATATCATCCAAACGGATTTTATTCACGGCAGCATAGGCCGTGTTCACATCAAAATGTCCGGCATCAATAATGGAAACTTTATTCCATGAAGTAATCTCCGGTGGCGTCACATTCTTCCATGTTTTGCCTCCATCTTTTGTTAACTGAATGTATCCATCATCTGTTCCGCACCAAACAGTGTTTACATCTTTGTAGGAAGGTGCTACTGTATAGATCACGCCTCTTCGCGGCATTGTTTTTAATTCAGGCGTGGTATAAACACCAACACTCGAAGGCACATCCCAACTTTCCCTGGTTAAATCAGGACTGATTACCTGCCAACTGTTTCCTCCATCTTTTGTTTTGAACAAAACATTTCCGGCAAAAAATAAACTATGAGGATCAACTGGAGAAAACACAACCGGTTCTGTTCTTACAAAACGATATTTACCGCTACGTACTGCTTCCGGTGCAATGTTCTGTACCTGTCCTGTACGTTTATCATATTTTGAAATCTTTCCTCCGTAAATGATATCCGGATTCAAAGGATCGGGAGCAACATAGCCATATTCTTCAGCACCCACAGGATGCCAGTCGCGAAACGTAATGCCACCATCATTTCCTCTTGATGCAATTCCAACCGAACCACTCTCCTGCTGTCCGCTGTAAACGTTGTAAGGAAATGCATTGTCAGCCGACACATGATACAATTGCGCTGTCGGCTGATTGTACCAGGACGAATAGGTCTGTCCACCATTCACACTTACAGCAGCACCCTGATCACTTGTCACTAAAAGAATCTGCGGATGCAAGGGATTGATCCAAACGTTTTGATAATCGTCGCCACCTGGCGCTCCTTTAATTCCCGTCCATGTTTTACCACCGTCTGTTGATCGCCAAAAAACAATGCTGGTGCTGTAAATGGTTTCTGCATTTTGCGGATCAACAGCAATCTCCGGCAAATCACCGCCGCCAATTTTTGCTTTCGGTCTTCCGTCTTCTGATATATCACCCTTCCATGTTTCACCGCCATCATCAGAACGGTACAAACCCATTCCGCTTCCGGTTCCATATCCATTTGGTTGAGTAGTGCTGAAAATTACATACACAATATTCGGAGAAGAAGGAGCAATAGCAATGTGGGCCTGCACCAAATTTTCAGGCAAGCCTCTTTGAATTTTCTTCCATGTTGAGCCACCATCGGTTGATTTAAAGACACCGCCATGTGTTCCGCCCCATGCACCATTCTCCCATGGACCTTGTCTTGCCTCCCACATGGTAGCATACACAATGTTGGTATTGGAAGGATCAATGGCCACATCATCACCACCAATATTTTCACTAGTGTATAAAACCTTTTCAAAGCTCTTTCCTCCATCCGTTGAACGATAAATGCCACGTTCTTCATTGGGACCATACGGATGTCCTAGCACCGCAACAAAAATGCGGTCCGGATTTTTTGGATCAACAGCGATCTTCGGAATTTGTTGCCCTTCACGCAGACCAAGATGCGTCCACGTTTTTCCGGCATCGGTTGATTTATAAATTCCATTACCAACAGAAAGATCGGGACGCTGCAAACCTTCGCCGCTTCCTACATAAATTATATTGGGGTCAGATGGAGCAATGGCAATTGTACCTATTGAACCCGATGATTCATGATCAAAAACCGGGTGCCATGTTCTTCCATAATCATTCGTTTTCCATACGCCGCCATTCACTGCGCCCATGTAAAAAACATTGGGCTGTTCAGGAACTCCGGCCGCGGCAACCGTTCTCCCGGCACGGTAAGGACCGATCATACGCCATTGAAGCATACGGTAAAAAGAAGTATCCGTTTGAGCAAAGAGGTAAATGGAAAGTAGTGATGTCAGAACAAAAAGGAAAATAGCTTTTGAATAAACCATAGCGGTTGATTAAGAAAATGAGACTGTAATTTATAAAACTGGAGTGAGAGTTGGCGTGAGAGTGTAGTTGGGACGAAAGTTGAAAGAGGAGAAGTAAATTAATGCGAAGTTTACTAAAGTGGAGGAGTTCTGTAAGGTTTACATTATAATTGTTCTGCTGCTCATTTGTGATATTACCATTATTGACCTCAAAATGAATAAAGGAAAAAACGACACTGATTGAAAGTTGCAATTGAAGAAGAAGGTTTTGATTAAAAGAGTGAATATTCAAATTAGGAGTAGCCCAATACATGATTGATTACAACCTTGGTGTTTCCGTTCAAAACACTTATGAGATCAAGAAAATTGATTGAGATTATTTTGAAGAAGAGTAATTTCAATCCATGTTTCCAATTGAACCCACAACATTTCGGGCAAGACCATGGCCAGCTTATCTGTTAATGGCGGTTTGCGCATTATCATTCATGCCACAGATGTTCTTCTTACCACAAAAAACATCTTTTCCGATTTATGTCAGTATTGGTTTATTTATTTTTTCTATTGTTCTGTGGATCCTCTTTTCAAAAGCAGGAATAACCATTGGTGATTCAGGACTTGTCTGCAAAACTGTTTTCACCACCAAGGAAGTGGTATGGAATAGTATTTCCAAAACCTATATCAAATACCGCCGCCATGGAAAGTCAGGAAGCTATTACTGGTATTTTGAAAACAATGATGGAAGAAAAGTAAAATTCTCCATGAAACTATATCCAAGGAAAAGCCTTCGTTCCATTGCGGAAGCTGTAACTATGAAATGCAGAAATGCCGAGATCGAAAAAAGAATTTACGATATGGCTGAAGGACAATTTCCCTGGTATATCTGGTAACTTCTTTCAATTGTTCTATTGTTATCATCGTTTCCCTCCGCTACTCCTCTCCTTTTCTTAACGAATCCTTCAAACAGAAAGGCATGAGAATTGACCTTTGTTGTCATCTCATGAAAACAATCTTAATCCTTCTAATTTCCATGTCTATACTTACAACTTGCCAGCGAAACGAACATGTTCTCGCACAGGAAAAAGATTTACCGGCAAAAACCATTCACGAGGTATCCTACGGAAAAGATACGGCCCAGAGGATGGATATTTATTTGCCGGCAAACCGCTCTGTTGATTCCACCAAATCCATTATTCTGATTCATGGCGGTGGCTGGAACAGCGGCAGCAAAAATGATTTTGTCAGTTATATTGATTCATTCAAAAAGCGCATGCCTGATTATGCCATTTTTAACATGAACTACCGTTTGGTGAATGGAACCAATCTTTTTCCCTCGCAGGAGCAGGATGTAAAAGCCGCTATTGATTTTATTACTGACCACTCGAAAGAGTACCATATCAATCAAGGTAAACTGGTGCTGCTGGGTGTATCTGCAGGCGGACATTTGGCGCTGCTGCAAGGTTATAAATACAATGATCCTAAAATTGCTGCAATTATTGATTTCTTTGGACCAACGGACCTGGTGACCATGTTTGAAAAGCCCTGGCATCCCTATGTTCCATTTGTTTTGCAAATGATTACCGGAACCACGCCTGCTCATAATAAAAACATTTATGAAGACTCCAGCCCCATCAATTACGTCAATTCCAAATCAGCTCCTACTTTGATCTTTCACGGAAGCAGTGATGCCATTGTTAATGTTTCGCAATCCGAATTATTAAAGAATAAATTAGATAGAGAAGGAGTAAAAAATGAACTTATCATCTATCCCGGAAAACAACACGGATGGAACGGTACTACTTTAAGCAATTCGTTTGACCACATTGAAGAATTTTTACAGACCTATGTGCCATAATTGATGAACATTTTTCAAAACCATATCCTGAATGATTTCTATTTTCACATGACAATGAAAAAAATCCTTTTCTTCTTCCTCATCATTTCACTGGTATCCTGTAAAAAGAAAGATACTATTCAGACTTCGCTGGCAACGCAAACTCTCACGAATATTTCATATGGCAGTGATGCCGCACAAAAGATGGACTTGTACCTGCCTGCAGGCAGAAGCACGGACAGCACCCGGCTATTGATTTTAGTACATGGAGGAGCCTGGACGCTCGGA
>JAICTW010000356.1 GCA_025936195.1 Flavisolibacter sp. | reverse complement strand
GGAAGAAAACCGACGCCTTATGTAGAAAGCGATCTGCCGAACCCATTAAACATTTACGGAGAAAGCAAGGCGCAATCGGAATTGCTGATCCAAAAAGAATATCCATCTTCTCTTATCATTCGCACCAGTGCATTTTTCAGTCCGTGGGATGAATACAATTTTGTTCATTATGTTCGTAAGGCTTTATCGAATTATGAAGTGATCACTGTGGCGAAAGATAATTTCATCTCTCCCACTTATGTTCCCCATTTGGTGAATACAAGTCTTGATCTGCTGATTGATAAAGAAAGCGGCATCTGGCATTTATCCAATAAAGGTTCCTTATCCTGGGCCGAATTTGCTTTTTTAATTGCAAACAGATTTGATCTGGATAAATCTTTGATCAATGCCGTAAATGCCGATGAAATGGGCTATTTGGCAAAGCGGCCATTCAATACTGTGTTGAGTAGCGAACGTGGGCAACTCCTGCCTTCATTTGAATCGGCCATGAATGAATACATCCATCAACAAAAAGTTCAGAAGAGAAAGGTGGCGTGAGATGATGAATAGGAAGGAACTAATTACAACTATTCATCTGATGCAATCTTTTCCTGAGTCATTAAGAAGTGAGGGGAATTAAGTTCTTAATTACACTGCAAACGAAGTTCCGCAGCCACAAGTCTTTGATGCATTCGGATTTTGAAATGTAAATCCGCGGCTGTTCAATCCGCCTTCCCATTCTATTTCCATTCCGTGCAAATACAGTTCATGCGCTTTGTCAATCACAAAAGACAAACCTTCAAATTCATATTCCTCGTCATTTTCCTTTTTGCTGTCGAAACCCAAAACATAGCTAAGACCGGAACATCCACCACCCTTCACTCCTATTCGCAATGTTTGTGCTTTATCAAATCCGGGTTCGTTCATCAAACGTTTTAATTCACTGATAGCGCCTTCTGTAAATTTTATAGGAGATTGCGTCGTTGTTTCCATACTGCAAATTTATTAAATGCTTTCCAGCTTCCTACTAATTGATCGTTAACTGACTTCTTCCTCTGCTTAATTCGTCTTCACTTTTTTCTTACCCTATAAAATTTTCACAACCTCTTGTTCCAATGAAACTTTATCATAAATGTTTCATGCTATTTTTGCGCATCAATAAATTCCGATGGACGATTCTACAATCAGTTTAATTGTTGCAGTGATTGCCCTGCTGACCTCCATTTTTACGCTGGTGGTAAAAAGCAAACCGCCGGTGCAAAAAACCGCAGATGAAAATTTCCTTACCAAACCCCTTCGCCTGCAGGCTTACGAACGGTTGGTTTTACTGGCCGAAAGAATTGCCTTGCCTAATTTGATCAGTCGCATCAGTCAGCCCGGATTATCAGCACGTGATATGCAGTTCCTTTTAATTGAAGGCATCAAGCAGGAATACGAGTACAATGCCTCGCAACAGATTTATGTCAGTGAAGCCGCATGGGATGCCATAAGAAGTCTGCGTGACCAGAATTTATTAATGGTCAATTCCATTGCCAAGTCTTTGCCCCCCGATGCTTCAGCTACCGAACTGAACCGCCGGTTAATGGAAGCCATGATGCACGAAGAAAAAGCAGCCATTCATACCTACGCTACCAATATTTTGAATGCAGAAGCCAAAAAATTAATGTAGTTATGGATGAGGAGAAAAAAATTTTTACCGATTCGGATATTGAGATCAAAAAATTGTACTGCGATCCTGTTCCTATGAATGAAAAGCCCGGCGAATTTCCTTTCACCCGCGGCGTTCAGCAGGA
The DNA here is from genome assembly GCA_025936195.1 of Flavisolibacter sp. Next base: position 2,534 of record JAICTW010000356.1, on the reverse strand, counting down.
TATGTATCGCGGCAAGTTGTGGACCATGCGGCAGTATGCCGGATTTTCCACTGCGGAAGAAAGCAACAAACGTTATCATTATCTGCTGTCGCAAGGTGTAATGGGATTGAGTGTGGCCTTTGATCTTCCTACGCAAATTGGTTACGATAGCGATCACTCTTTGGCAGAAGGCGAAGTAGGAAAAGTTGGTGTGGCCATTGATTCCTTAGAAGATATTGACACTCTTTTCAAAGGCATTCAACTGAAAGAGGTTTCCACTTCCATGACCATTAACGCTACGGCATTTATTCTTCTTGCCTTTTATGTAGCACAGGCAAAAAAACAGGGAGCAGATCTTAAAAAAATTTCAGGCACTATACAGAACGATATTTTAAAAGAGTACGCCGCAAGAGGTACCTACATCTATCCACCAAAACCTTCCATGCGCATCATCACCGATATTTTTGAATGGTGCAGTAAAGAATTGCCTAAGTGGAACACCATTTCTATTTCCGGTTATCACATTCGCGAAGCCGGAAGCACCGCCGTTCAGGAAATTGCTTTCACTTTAAGCAATGGAAAGGCCTATGTAAAAGCAGCTTTGGAAAAAGGCCTGGACATTAATGTTTTTGGGAAACGTCTTTCGTTCTTTTTTAATGCGCATAATAATTTGTTTGAAGAAGTTGCCAAGTTCCGTGCGGCCAGAAGGATGTGGGCAAAGTTGATGAAGGAATTAGGAGCAAACGATCCCAAAGCCATGATGCTCCGCTTTCATACGCAAACCGGAGGAAGCACATTAACAGCGCAGCAACCACACAATAATATTTCAAGAGTGACGATTCAAACACTGGCAGCGGTGTTGGGAGGAACTCAGTCTCTGCACACAAATGGTTTTGATGAAGCATTAAGTTTGCCCACTGAAGAGGCCGCAAGAATTGCTTTGCGTACACAGCAAATTGTTGCTTACGAAAGCGGCGCACCGGATACGGTTGATCCATTGGCCGGTTCTTTTTTTATTGAACAGCTTACCAATGAAGTGGAAGAAAAAGCCTGGCAGCTGATGGATAAAATTGATACCATGGGCGGAAGTGTCAGCGCTATTGAACAGGGATTTATTCAAAACGAAATCGCCAAAAGCGCTTACGAATATCAACGTAACATTGAATCAGGCGAAAAGATCATTGTTGGCGTTAATAAATTTCAATTGAAAGGAGAAGCTTCCATTCCAGTTTTTAAAATTGATGACAGTATAAGAGATCAGCAAATTCAAAAGCTAAAAAGATTAAAGGATACAAGAGATCAAAAACTTGCGACGAAATCTTTGGAAACCATCAGGGAAAAAGCAGTTAATGGCGAAAACCTGATGCCCACTGTTGTTGAGGCCGTTGAAAATTATTGCACATTAGGAGAAATTGCCGATGTGCTGCGAACAGTTTTTGGCGAGTACAAATAATTCGTTGAACTTTAAAAACACTTTTTCGAAGAGATTTTTCTTCACTTACCTGCAACCGGAGTTATTCACACGCCATCTCAGCAATACAAATAAATGCTGACTTCAACCAGGTGCAAAAGTTCTGCCGTTAATTACATGTTATCGCTGCTGTAAAACGTCCTACTCAACATAGCTTTATAGATAATTAATCTTATATAAAGTCCACAATCTAAGGGTGTATAGAAAACAAAATTGGTGGCATTTTGTTTTCACATTAATCTTAAACTTTTAAATTTTCTTTTATGGCTGAAATGAATCAAAACGAAGCGCAAAGGAAATCTGTTAGAGGATTTGCTGCAATGGATACAGAAAAACAGAGAGAGATTGCCCGCAAAGGCGGACGAGCTGCACATGAGCAGGGCGTTGCTCATGAATGGAGTTCGAACGAAGCCAGAGAAGCGGGCAAAAAAGGCGGACAATCAAGAGGCAGAAGATCAAGAGAAGACGGCCCTTTATTGTAAAAACTACTTAGCAATTGAAGGTTGCTTATTTAAGTAAGAGAGAAAGAAAGCCGGATAAATCCGGCCTTCTTCTTTATTGAGGAATGGTGATGTGAAAGCAGGTTTCTTTGCCCACTATAGATGTTGCTATTATACTGCCCTCATGATTGTCAACAATCCTTTTGGTGATGGCCAGTCCCAGTCCGCTTCCTTCGTATTCTGCTTTTGGATGGAGCCGTTTAAAAAGATCGAATATAGTACCAAGGTATTCCTCTTCTATACCAATGCCATTGTCACACACAATTATCTGCAGGTATTTTAAAGCCGGCCTCATGCCTTCAATAGGATGATGGATCCATTTGTAACTGATCTCAATTTTTGGAGGAACTTCTTTCCTCGAAAATTTAAGTGCATTTGAAATAAGATTCTGCAACATTTGCCTGAACTGGGAAGGAATAACATAGGCTTCAGGTAAACTGCCATATTTTATTTCTGCATTCTTTTCTCTGATCCTTTCTTCAAGCAGGTCTTCTATTTCCTTAACAAGACTTGTGAGCCTTACGGATTCCTTTTGTTGCTTTGCTTCCAGCAGGGAAAAAGAAAGAATATCCTGTATCATTCGC
>JAICTW010000102.1 GCA_025936195.1 Flavisolibacter sp. | reverse complement strand
TACAGGTAATGGAAGTGCAGGAGCAGCTAATACCGGACTGGGAGGTTTGCAATACGAAGCAATCAGACCGCAGGATGGAAGTGTTGTTTTTCCGGTAGGTCCAACCAACGCTGTGTACAATCCTTTGCTTCTTCAAAATAAAGGAATAGGCGACCGCTTTACTGTGACTGTGAACGATCAACCCATTCCTGGAAGTTTTGCAGGACGTACCATTAATTGCACATGGAAGGTAAGTGAAGGAACGCCTGGCGGAAGCACCGTTTCTTTAGACCTTAAATGGAACAAGTCAGAAGAGCAACCACTTTTCGATAGTAACAATGTAATGATGGTCCGTTCAGCCAGCTCCATGATTGTGGAAACGCAAAATGTACTGAAATCAAACCGGCCGCTTTCAAGAGTGAGTGCCAGCGATTTTTCCACGTTGACCGAATTCAGTTTGCACACGTATGTAGCAGGCGATGGCGTTCCCTTAGCCGTAAAGCTTACTTCATTTACCGCCGAAAAATTAAATACAACGGCAGCTCTTTTGAACTGGTCCGTAGAAAACACAATAGCCGCTCAATATTTTGTTGTACAAAAATCAAGCTTCCGCGATAAAGGCTTTGCAGCTATAGACAGCCAGAGTGCAGTGCAAGGAAAAAATCAATACAGGTTCGTTGATGATAAATTTGGAGGCATTAATTATTACAGATTAAAAACAGTAAATCGGAATGGAGTTACTCAATTCAGTTCTACAATCAAGTTGATAAATGATCAAAACGGATCCAACTTTCAACTTCGTCCTTCCATAACATCATCCTCTACCAATCTGTTTTTCTCATTGAAAATGAGAGACCATCTTATTATTTCACTAAACAATGCAGCAGGTCAACTGCAATGGGCAAAACAAATGGACGCTCCATCAGGAAATGGTATGCTGCCCATTGATCTTTCAACCTTAAGCAAAGGAATTTATTTTATAAACATCAGTGGAAATGATCAGCTGCTTCACCGGCTTACCCTGGTCAGGCAATAAAAATTTCCTGCTTTCAAATCTGTAATCATTCAATAAAATACAATATGCTAATGAAATCAATTCTACACTCATGTTTTGTAAAACGCAAACAATGGGTCCGTGCTGCTTTGGCTTTTTGCCTGTATTTTGGTTGCGTTCCCTCAGGCTTTTCGCAAAATTGTCCGCCGGGTAAAGTGCTAATTTGCCATAAAGGAAAAGTAGTGATTTGTGTAAGTGAAAATGCAGTGAAAGCCCACCTGGCACATGGAGATAAATTAGGTTCCTGCACACTTACTATTCCTTGTACGGTTACTGCTACAGGAGGCTCTATCACTTGTTCCCGTCCATCGGTAACTCTTTCTGCCGTTACAGGAAATACAGGAGCCAGTTTTAGCTGGACAGGACCTAATGGTTTCACTTCCACTCAAGCCAATCCTGTTGCAACAGTACCTGGCATTTACACCGTTACTGTTTCTTCGGCTACGTGCACTTCTTTTAGTGATACTGCATTGGTTGTTCGTGACGTTACAGCACCGGTAGTAACCACTACTGGCGGAACCATCACCTGTACTCATCCTGCAGTTACACTTTCCGCGTCATCGTCAATTACAGGATCTGCTTTCAACTGGACAGGCCCTAATGGATTTACTTCCAGTGCTGCCAATCCAACCGTGCAGGCACCGGGAACTTATGTAGTAACTGTAACTAATCCAGGCACTGGTTGTACTTCAACCAATGCTGCCGTTGTTCAGCAAGATATCAATGCACCGGCCATTCTGACGATCCAAGCTTCGGGCTCAGGTGCTATTACCTGTTCCAATCCTTCATTGGTATTGACCGCTACAACCAATGCCACCGATGTAAAATACAAATGGACAGGTCCTGAAAGTTTTATTTCCGATTCTTCAATGCCTGTGGTTACAAAACCGGGAACATATCATCTTGAGCTTTCCAATAATAGCAATGGTTGTTCATCCAATGCAAGCATTGAAATTAAAAAGAACACAACTATACCAGCAGAAGTAAGCACCATTCCTGCAGTAATGGGAACATTGACCTGTTCTCAATCCAGCCTGGTACTTACAGGAGGATCAGGAACTCAGGGTGTAGTGTATAACTGGTCGGGGCCGAATGGTTTTGCTTCTTCATCTGCAATCACTACAGCAAGTTTGCCCGGTGTTTATACCTTAACGGTTACAGATACAAGCAATGGATGCGGATCGCAGGCAACGGTAAATGTTGATCAAAATATCATTACACCTGCCGGTGTTACAGCTTCCAATTCAGAACCACTGACCTGCTTTACTACACAGGTTTCACTGATGGGAAGTTCCTCAACAGAAGCAGTGAGCTACAATTGGACAGGTCCTGATGGTTTTAGTTCTTCATCACCGATAGCTACTACAACTATGCCGGGTACTTATACACTGACCGTTACAGACCTGATCAACGGTTGTACTTCTGCCGCTGCTACAACAGTAGAACAGAATGTTACACCTCCGGCTGATGTTACCATTCAGAGTTCGGGTGTGCTTAGCTGTGCTACTACTTCTGTTAGTTTGCAGGCCAGTTCTTCATCCTCTAATGTTGATTATAACTGGTTTGGTCCGGATGGATTTTTTGCAGCCACTGCAGAAACATCAACTGAGTATCCCGGCGATTATCTTCTGATGGTAACAGATCGGATCAATGGATGCAGCACCATGATGAATGAAACGGTTGAACAGGATTTTTCTGATTGCGAAATGATGCGATCAAATCGCCAGGCAACAAGCTCAGAAAAAATAGCAATTGAAAGCAGCACCAATGCGGTTCAACTTTCAAGCTATCCGAATCCTGTTCATGATAAAGCCTTGATCACATTCAAAGTTCCTCAAAGCGAAAAGGCAAGTCTTATCCTTTACAGTGCCGGAGGTGTTCGTGAGCAGGTTCTGTTTAACCAGCAAGCGCAGCCCGATCATTTGTATCAATTATCTGTTGATGCTTCAAAGCTGGCAAAAGGTGTTTATTACTGTGTGCTGACTGTAAACAACAAACAATATTCTAAAAAGATCGTAGTGATGCAATAAAAGTTCTTGTCTCTCTCATGTGCAAAAGGCTACCCCATGGTGGCCTTTGCTTTTTAATACAGAACATGAGTTTCGTGTAAATTTTCTTTTATAAAAAAGTTTTGATGGTTTTTTTGAAAGTGACCAACTCTTACCAATTGTATCTGACATTTGCACAGTTTTTAAGTCAGAAGATTTATGTCTGAAAATTCATTGCATCACCATAGCATCCGTTCCTCTTTGAAATATTTCATGGCTTTTGCCTGTGGCATCGTGGTTGCTAATTTGTATTACTGTCAGCCTTTGCTGGGACGTCTTGCTACTGACTTCCGTATCACTGAAACAGGCGCCTCCTGGATCAATATCTGTTGCCAGTTAGGCTATGGCCTGGGATTATTTTTTATAGTGCCGCTTGGCGATATGGTATCAAGAAGAAAATTGTTGGTAAGAATGCAGCTTGCTGCTGCGGTAGCACTTTGCGGCGCCGCCTTATCGCCAACTATTTTTATGCTTTACTTTTTCAGTGTTTGCATTGGCATTACCACCACAGCCTGCCAGGTTTATGTTCCATTGGCTGCGCACCTGGCTTCTGATGAAGAACGCGGTAAAGTAATTGGTACGCTGATGGGTGGTTTGTTATCGGGTATTCTATTATCACGTACCTTAAGTGGATTTGCTGCTGACTATTGGGGTTGGCGCAGCATTTACTGGATTGCTGCTGTTTTCATGATCATTATCTCTGTATTGACAGCACGGTTCATACCTGAAGAAGAACACAACTTTAAAGGAAATTACCGGAGTCTGATGTCTTCGCTGTTTGGTCTTGTTCGCAGTCAACCCGTAGCAAGACAAAGTGCATGGATCGGTGCTTGTTTGTTTGGCGCTATTTCCGCATTCTGGTCAACCATGGCTTTCTTTTTGGAAAAGCCGCCGTTTTCTTACCGTCTTTCTGTGATCGGGTTGTTTGGGTTCATCGGACTTTCAGGCGCATTGATCTCACCGTTTGCAGGAAGAATAAGCGATAAAAAAGGTCCGCTTTTTCCCATGCGCTGGGGCTTTTTGGGAATGGCCATTGGGTACATCATTCTTTTCAAAAGCAGTTGGAGCATTCTTATTTTAATTGCAGGAATTGTATTGATTGATATGGGCCTTCAGGCAGCGCATATTCCCAATCTAACAAGAGTTTCGGCATTACAGCCGGATGCCCGTACACGGTTGAACACGATCTACATGACTTCCTTTTTTATTGGGGGAACGCTGGGATCTATCATCGGAAGCTATGCCTGGACTTTATCCGGATGGACAGGTGTTTGTACTGTGGGTTTGATATTGGTGATTGCCGGAGCGTTGCCAACATTAATAAGGTTCCGGAGAAATGAAAAGGGTTTATAGCGGTTCGTCGTTATTTTCTGTCCACTGTGTAATTCAGTTCAGTTACTCCGCAGGTAAATTGCCGGGTAGTCAATAAGTTCAGTTTTATTTTGCTTTTGATATTTACAAACAGTGGAATGCCTTGCCCAAGAATAATTGGATTAACAAACAGCCAGTAGCCATCAATTAAATTCTGTTGAATAAGTGAATGTGTTGCTGTCGGACTGCCAAAAAGCAATATCTCTTTACCGTCGCCATTACTGGATTGTTTTATTTCGTTTATTCTTTCCGAAAGGTTATCGCTAATAATATTTGTGTTCTTCAAACCCGCATCTTTCATTGTTTTTGATAAAACAAGTTTGTGGGCCTTGTTATACCATTTTGAATGTTCAATGTCATGTTTAGATGCTCCAGGTTCGTCTCCTGCATTAGGCCAGTAATTCTGCATCATTTCATAGGTTATTCGCCCATACAATGCAGTATCGGTTTCGCTTATCCGTTCGCCAACATGATCAAAAATTTCTTCATCAACTTTAATCCAGTCCATTTCTCCATTTGGCCCTGCTACAAAACCGTCAAGCGAGATGTGCATAAATGAAATTATTTTTCTCATGGAGTTCTAATTTTTTTTATTGCTGTCTGTGGTTTATTACGGTCTTTTTATAATGACCGCAGTCAGCGGTTCGTTGTCGTAAAGTTTCGCCTAACGGAAAAGCATTGCCGAAGTGCAGGGGATAGGATTGCGTGCCACCACAATTTATAAACACACTTTTACAGGTAATGTTTCTTTCTGTCGTTGTTATTTTATTATTTCATAGCACAATTCTATCATTCCGTTTTTGTAGGCTGTCGTGTCTTTTAGGTGTAACGCTTGTTCCTGTCCTATGTGGTCAAAATACAATAATCCGTCACCCAAAATGATTGGTAAAATGCTTACTCTTATTTCATCCGCTAATTTTCGGCGAATAAAGTCTCTGGTGAGCATAGAGCCGCCTACGACCCATACGTTTTTATAATTTGGTTTGAGTCGTTCATTTACAAGTTTGTTCAAATCGCCAGAATAAAATTCAATGTTCGGTTTTTCAGTCGGCAAGTCTCGATTGGTTAATACAATTGTCGGCTTGTCACCATAAGCCCAACCATAAATTTGTGAAAGCTTCAAAGCATGCTCGTAAGTCCGTGAACCCATTACATAACAATCTATCGTTTTAAGAAATTCTTCAGTGTCTTGTCCGACAACTCCTCTATCATAATTGTCAGAAGTTTCAAACCACGAAACGCTATTGTCTATTTTAGCAATAATTCCGTCAAGACTTGAAACCATATGTATCGTTACTTTAAAATCGCCAGTTGCCATTTCTTACTGTAAGTTTTGTGGGGCCATCCAATATTGCTGGACGGTGAAGATATTGCGGAAGTGTGGGCATTTGAAAACCGTCAGTTCAAATATAGCACAAAGGTTGATAGAAGTACAACAGTGGATATACTTCCGTCAGCCCCATTTTGGCAAAACTTTGTTAGCGGTTCGTTGTTTTCTCCAAAGTAAATATGTCTTCGTTACCAGGGAATTTCTCCTGTATCTGGATTGTTTTCTTCACTAAAAAACTTTCCCGTAGGTCCGTCTTTGTCAATTAAAGCATACTTCAAAATCCTTTTTGCTGCATCTTCTACAGTTCCGGATCCACGATGCCCATTGAAATCCGTCTTTGTATATCCCGGGCAAACAGCATTTATTTTGAAGTTGCTATTTTTCAGTTCGTATGCCAAAACAACTGTGTACATATTCATTGCTGATTTTGAAGAAAGATAAACGGCTCCTTTGTAATCATAATATTTGTATGAAGGGTCGCTATGCAAAGTAATAGAACCTTGACTTGAACTTACGTTTACAATACGAGGTTCAGATGAGTTTTTCAATAAATCAATAAATGCCTGCGTAACTCTAACCACACCATAAACATTTGCATCGTAGGTGGCTTTGAACTGGTCTATTGTTGCATTAAGAGCTTCTTGTGGGTAGCCACCATAGATGCCCGCATTGTTTACAAGTATGTCCAACACTTTTGTTTTCTTGCCAATTTGTAAACGGGCATTTTTTACAGATCCATCGTTTGTAATGTCGAGACCAACGGCTTCTACATTGTTTAAGCCCTCCGCTTTTAATTTGTTCACAGCCTCTAAACCATTTTCTAAAATACGGCTGCCCAGGTAAACATAAATTCCTTTTTGAGCAAGTTGACGTGCAACTTCAAAACCTATACTCTTGTTAGCTCCTGTTACTAATGCTGATTTCATTTTTTTTGTTTTTAAATTAATGAAGCAATAGTAGATAGCTGAAACACAGAGAAGATGGACAAATCAATTTATTCTCTTGACAAATCTTGCCGGGTTCCTAAAACATCGCTTACACTTTTTCCCGTGCATTTTTTGAAAAGGCGAGAAAAATAGTCAGGGTCATTAAACCCCAACTCGTAAGCTAATTCTTTTACAGAAAGGTTTGAATAATGCAGTTTTCGCTGTGCTTCTGTTATCAAACGGTTAGTGAGAAAGTCTTTAGGAGAAATGCCTGAATATTCTTTTACAATCCGGTACAGACTGTTGGTGGTTAATGCTAATTTTTCAGCTATTGTATTGATAGAAGGTTGCTCTGTAAGATGGGTTTCCACTACTAATTTGAACTCAATAAATTTTGAAAGATTGGCATTTAAAATATGAATGGGTTCTTTGTTTTTGAAGTAGGCGCTGTTCAATTCCACTAACAAGGAATTTAAATAAGCCAATATTATTTCTGTATCCGTCTGATGTTTATCTAAGTGAAGTATTTGATTTAAAATTTCAAAATTCTGTCTTACCCTTTGCCTTGCAGCGTTATCAAAAATTATTATTTGTGAGTTTAAAGGGTTAACTAAAAAAGGAAATTGTTGTGGTAACAATGCCAATGTAGTTTCATCAAATAATACCTTGAAATATTTAAGGTCCGGCGTTTTAGCCGGCGGTTGAAAAACCTGATTGGGCATTGCAAAAAGTAAGAGCCCGTCGGTAAGCGTGATGTTTTGCAGATCTAAATTGTAAGTAATAGAGCCACTCTCAATCAGCACTAAAAAGTATAAATTTAGTCTGCGAGGTTGTAAAAGCTTTTTCTGAATATCAGCAGATGGATAAGGACTGTTGTTTGAGACAACCTTTATACACGGCTTATCGGTTCGTACGCTCTCAGAATTTTCGCCTGTGTTTTGCATCTGGCCTGCTCAATCTGTTCAATGTTAGTATGCATAAAGCTTCGCGTTGGCAGAAGTGCTACTCCAGATCACGAAGTT
>JAICTW010000669.1 GCA_025936195.1 Flavisolibacter sp. | reverse complement strand
GTAATAAAGTTCACCACGCCGCCAATGGCTTCACTTCCGTACAAAGAAGAAGAAGGTCCTTTGATCACTTCAATATTTTTTACCGAGGCCATGTTCATTTCCAGTAAGGCATTGTGATTGAACAAGCCGGTGGTGCGAACAGGAATGCCGTCTTCTAAGTACAGGAACAAACTTTTGGTAGTCATGGGCTGGCGAATACTCATTTGGTGTTGTTCGTTGCCCAGGTTGATCATGTTTACTCCGCTTATTTTGTTGAGCAACTGATCTACTGTGGTTGCCTTGGTGTCCTGAATTGTTTTAGTGCTGATTTGATCAATGGCAACCGGCGCTTGTGAACGCTTTACCGTTTCACCACGGTTAGCCGAGACCACCACTTCATTCATCAGTGAGGAAGAAGGCGTCAGTGCAATGATCTCATTTGAATTACTTGTCGAAATAGTGGTTGTAGTATAGCCAATAAAGGAAACGGAAAAATTTTTGCAATCGGGTTTGCATCTGATCTCAAATTCACCTGAAGCATTGGTGGTGCATCCGCAGGTGCAATTAAGATCGGTGCAGTGGACCGACGCTCCATAAATAGCTTCTTTGGTAAAGGCATCAATGATTTTCCCTTTTATAATAGTTTGTGCCTGGCTGATGAATCCAATAACAATAAGTATCAATGTAACTGCTGTATGTTTTGCAGTTGTCATAAAACAAAATTTACGTTTCTGAAAATTCGTGGGCAAGATTAGCATGGTTGCCTTGGCAATAAAACCAAAGCCTTCATGAACCGTAAAAAAACAGGTATGAATTGATCAGCCAAGTGCAGGCGGGTGAAAGATGGAGACAACAGGAGATTCGTGTTGTAATAAAGGCGGCTCTTCGTTATACGTAATGTTTATAACAAGGGGAGAAGGAAGAACAGGCTTGTTTACTTCATTGCTAAGCACAATATCGTGTACTGTAATTTTTATGGTAGTATTGGAGGAGGAGTTTTGTTTTTCTTCCTCTGCCAGCCGTTTCATCATCTGGCATTTGCCGTTACAGTGCATCTTTGGTCTTGCCTTGTTAATGCATAGGTTTTGGGCAATGAAATCCTTATTCAAATTATACTCCATCACCACCAGCCATTTGCTGAAGCTTTGCGTAAGCATAAGAAGGAGCAATATTGGAACAAGGATGAATTTCATTTCGGACACAAATATCTTCAATAAAAAATTCATGCCCTAAAAGCATTGATCAGGTGGGAAGATGATTTTCGTCATGTATTGGTGTTTGTGGTTATTACAGTGGCGGCGATGGTTGCTTACAATATATCATCGCGTTTTAGCTCAACTAACTTCTTACAACTTCGATAAAAGTTTGTTATTGCGTTCTATTCTTGATCTTTCCATTTAAATTGCGCCGCCTTTAATTATTTACCAATGCAACTGAAGTGGATATTGTTTTATGCCGGTATTGTTTTTTTTATTTCCGCGAATGCGCAAGATGAACAAAATGGATTTTTCAACTATTCATCTATAGGCGTTCAATATTATGAGGGCACCAGCATTGGAAATACCTATAACCGCATAAGAGATTCCCGCCCCTTTGCCGGGGAAATTTATTATCAGCGACAGGTCAATCCTGGTGCTACATGGAATAAGGCCAAACGATTGCCTCAATGGGGAGCTGGTCTTTCGGCAACCAATACAGGCAGTAAATATGTGGGAAGCATTGTTTGCCTTTATCCTTTCATAAAGTTTCCATTGCTTACGCTTGGCGCACTCGAAAGCAATTTGCGTATTGGATTTGGATTGGGATGGGTGCAAAAACCTTACGATAAAATATCCAATCCTGAAGACGAGTTATTAAGTCAGAAGATCAGCACACATGCAACTATTTCCTGGCAAAATGAATTCCGCCTAAGTTCAAAAGATTTTATCAATGCGGCTGTAACGTTCTATCATTTATCCAATGCCAAAACGAGTTTGCCTAATCTTGGAATCAATATTCCATCCATCAGCATTGGATACCGTTATGCATTTAACGGAGAAACAAAGAAGCCGTTGATTGCACAGGATACCATCAGCAAAAAATTATTTTACAAAGTTTTTGTTTCTGCCGGTGTAAAGCAAATGCAGGTGCCGGACAGCTCGTACTATTTTGTAAAGTTGTTAACGGGAGAACTATCAAAACAAATTTCCTACAGCAGTATCCTATCAGTTGGTATGTTCATCACGCAGGATGCTTCTGTAAAAACAGATCCGCTGGTGAAACATTTGGGAAGCATCAAAACTTCGCAACTGGCTCTTTATGGATCGTATGAATACAATTTTGGAAGAGTGACCATTCCTGTGCAGTTTGGTGTTTTTCTTTACAACAGCAATTCCAATTTGCTGGAGTCGGTCGGATTCCGCT
>JAICTW010000296.1 GCA_025936195.1 Flavisolibacter sp. | reverse complement strand
TGACCTTGAAGGCACATGGGCTGTTACAGGTATTCGTTCCGATATTGCGAATGACTGGGATGGCGATGGCCATGCCGAAACCAATATTTATGGAACGTACTCATCCTGCCAAAGAGATATCGTTTTAGTGTTTGATTCCTATGGTAGTGGAAAAACAAGGCAGGGTTGTGATGCGTACTGGCAAAGCATTAACTGGCAATTACTCAATAACAACAGGACCTTGTACATAGGTCTCCCCCACGATGATATGAACCTGAATAACCTCCGTGTAGGCGCCAATAGCATTCAGGGAGAAGATAATGTTTACTCCAATGGAAGAAACTACATTATCACCTATACTTTGCAAAGAAGATAATTGGCACAGTATTTAAAGTAATTCTCTGTTCATCAATATCAGCATATATCATGTAAGTGAAGATGTGATGAGAGCCTTGCAGAGATGGATCTTTCTTGCATTCGCATTTTTTGCAGGAGCCTTTGCCAAAAGCGCAGAGGCTTTTTTTGTCACTGACCATTGGAAAGGATTGCAATCGGGTTAATAGTCTGGCACAATAATTTAGGGAACAATTCTAATTATTTTCTAACCAAAAATTCACAACTATGCCAAGAAGTTCAAAAAGCGGCAGCAGCAGCTCAGGTAGCAGCAGCAACAGTGGTGGTAAATCACAAAGAGGATTAGCATCTGCAAGCAAACAGACAAGAGAAGAAGTTGCAAGAAAGGGCGGAGAAGCATCACATGGCGGCGGACGCAAAAGCAGCGGAAGCAGCCGTGGAAGCAGTCGCTAATTTTATAAAGGATTCTGAAATGCCTGGTGTAAAGCACCTGGCATTTTTATTTATGCCAACTTAGTTTCCGGTTTTTGAGTTGGGCGCATCCACCGGTTTTGACTGTGCTGAATTTTTTTGCCTGAAGTAAATGGAAAGGACCACAATTGAAACGACCGATAAAAATTCGCTTTGCCAATTTTCAAACGACTCAAACCAAAGTTTGGAGTTGCTCAGGTATTGCATGGCTGTTTCGGTAGGTTTTCCTTCGAGTGTCTGGTCTTCGTTATACTGCTTTAAGCTTCCATACCAATGCAGGCAAAAACAAAACACAAAAAGAGAAGCCATGATAATGGTTAAAGAATGTTTGTACAGCGCAAGCACCCATCCGCCACGCCGCACCGCCCAGGGAGCATCTTTTTTATTATATTCCGGCTCTTTATCTACTTCCTCTTTTTTGTCAGGATCTTTCGATTCAGAAGAACCTTTCTGATACAGGAACATGGTTAATGCAATAAACGACAGCATTTGTAAATATTCGCTTTCCCAGTTTTCAAACGTGGCTTCAATAAAATGTCCGGTAGAAAAATAGTTACTGAAATTCACCTGCTGCCCGCCTTTGTCTTGCATCTCCTGGTTGTATTGCTTCCATCCCGTGAACGACTGTCCGCAGAGTGAAGCCAGAAACAAAAACAGGAAAACAATTGAAAGACCGTTGTACCTGAAAATTTTTTTCATCCTATATCCATTAAAGCTTTTAAAAAAAATATCAACCACAACAATAAAATGTAAATCTTATGCCAGAGCAGGCTGTTTACTCTAACGAAAGCTTTTTAAAATGCTGAGGTGATAAGGAACATAATTTTTGCTTTCACGCTTGATTGAATGAAAAAAAGAGATCCACTTTTGGGGCTTAAGGAATTTTATTTGTCCCACTGTCTGCCGAATTCTTATTGAGATTTGGATAGCTCCCTTAATCATTTACATTGTCACGTCATCATTCATCATCAGGAACGAAAATGCCCAAATTGTGGAAATAAGCACGGAATGCAGGCTGTGGAATAATTGTGAATTGATAATGCAGTCAGGCATAATGTATGCTTAGTATACTTTAAATACTTTTTATGGAACGCATGAATAATCAATGGCCTTCAAAAGAGAGCAGACCAATGGAATCCGATGCAGCCAACGACAGGCTCACCAACATGACCGATCTTGAAAAATGTTTAAATAAACTGGAATCGGAAGGATTCACCGATCAATACAGGGTAGAGAAGGGAAAGCTATGTGATCTGACCAATAATAAAAAATACAAGCCTAAAGAAGTGAAAGCCGTGAACTTCTATCGCTTTGAAGGCATTTCCAATCCCGATGATATGTCCATATTGTATGCCATTGAAACAAGCGATGGAAGAAAAGGTACATTAATAGATGCATACGGCGCTTATTCAGATGATGACACAGGTGCCTTTATGAACCAGATAGAAATTAATAAAAAAGCAGTATAGCCAGGAATATGATCTCTCAAGGCAAAGGCCGTTCTGTTTGCAGGATGGCTTTTTTATTGCTGCTGTATTAAATAAAAAAAATGGCATTGAAGAAGAACACAAGATATCCCAACTTCATTCTTGGGGCAGTTAGTTTGTTGCTGTTCGTTATTGGCGTTATTATCAGGGCAAATTTTGCAGTGGGTACTACCATTGTATTTATAGCTGTAGGACTGGGAGCCGTTCATTGGATTTGGGGAATTACAGATATTATCACCGGATATGATCTCAATCCAAGAAGCAAAACTTTCTGGTTGATAATAGTGACCCTGATCCCTCCGTTGGGTGGAATGATCTATTACCTGATGAAGCGAAAAAATGTGAGTATTTAGCGGCGGGTTATTGTGAATACCTTGTGAGGCAGTTTAGGAAAAATAAAATAAAGATGAATCAAATTTCCATTGCTCCTGTTCAGGATATTGAATTTGCTGTAAAGCAAAAAGTGTACACGGTACCTGCTGATCATTTACAGGTAGAAGCACAAGTAAGTAACGGCGTGATGAAGTTGAACAGAGCAATACAAAAACAGAAGAAAAAATCGTTGAAGGATATTCATCAACTTCAGGGTGCAGGAATCGGAAACGGATTAGCAATAAATAGTTCAGGCAGAAGAATCATCCGCTCTGCTTAACTCATTTATCTTTGATTATCTTTGGTTTTCACAATTAATCATGCTTGCAAGTAAACCTCTTCTTACTCCTGTTATTACACGCATTCTTCTTGCCGAAGATGATATTGATGACCAGAACATTTTTCAACTGGCAGTGCAGGAAATCAATCCTTCCTTAGATATAAACTTTGTTTCGAATGGCAAAGAGCTTTTGGACCTTCTTCAAAATGAGAAGCCCGACATTCTTTTTCTTGATCTGGAAATGCCTTATAAAAATGGATTGCAATGTTTAGTGGAAATGAAGAATGACCCTGAACTTGAAAAGCTTCCGGTTGTTGTGTTTTCATCAACAACCCGGCCTTCCAATATTCAAACTGCTTATGAAATGGGAGCTCATTTGTTTTTTATAAAGCCGCCTGTGTACAGCGATTATCTTTCTTCCATTAAAGCCATTTTTCAACTTAACTGGAATGATCCAAATACAGTAAGAGAACAATACTGCATTAACGGAAGATATGCTGCTTTTGGTTGAAAGCTTTCAGGCACATTCAACAATTTTCTGGCGGAAAGATCAGCTTTACATAATTCGACTGAACCTCAATAAGAGTTCCTTTGCTTGGCTATTTCTATGGCAAAGGATTTGTCGTAAGAAATTCTTCAATCATTATAAAACAATAATCATGAAACGAGCATTGTTTATTGCAATTGTTGCGTTGGCATCTTTCAGTTGCAACAATTCGGGCAGCAACACAGGTTCATCCGATTCAAGCACTACAACCGGCGATACAACTATGAACAATATGAATAACGGAACGGGTACAGGTGATACAAGTAGTATGAACGGTGCCGGAATGAACGGTACTGGCAATGGAACAGGGACCGGAGACACAATGGGCAGAACGGGTAATGGAAAAGATTCCGTAACGCATTAACCGTTCTTACATCTATTGACAATAAGACAAAGGACTTCATTTGCAGAGGTCCTTTGTTGACAACATCGGCAATATTCTTGTTTCCTTTATTAAAACAAATAAACGATGAAGAACATAAAAGAAAGCCAGCAGGCTTCACAGGGAATTACAATTGGCAATGCAGGCAATCAGGGTGGTGTAATGCCTGAGGGAGATAAAGGAACGCATCACAAACAACATGCAAAGGAGGATAGGCATATTCCTCACCAGGAGCGGTCATCGGCAACTAATAAGGAAAGGGAAGAAAAATAAATTGGGTTTGTGGATAAATTCTAAATTCCGTTTTCTTCAGGTTTTATTTACTTAAAGAGGGCTGTGTGAATAAGCCCAAAGCTGTTTTTCCGATTGCCGGCCATTGGTAATACAGGGAATTTTTAAATAGCTTTACTCACACGTGTAAAACCAAGCCCCGTATGGAAAAGCTTACCCTTAAATTTGATTGTCTCATTAACATGGCACTCTTCTCCAGGCAAATAACTACAGGTTATTTGATGAATACCAACAATTTTACACTTACCGGTAAATTTTCGGAGGCCGAAGTGGCACTTGCCCAAAGCAAATACAATGCTTCCGTGATTGAAACCACCGATAAAGTATTTAGTTACGAGTCGCTGTTGTAAAGCATCAGCACTGCGTTGCCTGCAACTTTCTTTCTTCCGAAAGTTCAATCAGGCACTCCATGATCATTTTTGTTTTGACTGCAGCGGTAAGACGCGGATATTTTTTCTCTATCCATTTTTGAATTTGCAGAACAGCTTTTTTTGCCTGGAATTCTTCTGAGCGAAGTGGATGGTTTAGACTTTTCATTGCAGTTGGATTATTGGTTTTCTTT
>JAICTW010000716.1 GCA_025936195.1 Flavisolibacter sp. | reverse complement strand
GGCGATGTTTATCCGAAAGGGCCTTTTAAAAATGAATATGGTGTGCAACGCGGTTCTGTCATGGATATGGTTATTTATCCGGGAGATCCCTTGACACCTAGCGTTGGTGCTACTGAAAATGCAAAGAGGCTTGAGAGAACAGAAGCAAAAAGTATTTTAAAAATTCCGGTATTGCCAATAAGTTATCATGATGCAAAGCCCTTGCTGGAAGCGCTTGATGGACCAGTTGCTCCACGCAACTGGCATGGTGGTTTGCCATTTGCTTATCACATTGGCCCTGGAAAAACAAAAGTTCATTTAAAGGTTGCATTCAACTGGGATATTGTTCCGTGTTATGATGTAATTGCAAAAATTAAAGGTTCAAAATATCCTGATGAATGGGTGATCAGGGGCAATCACCAGGATGCATGGGTGAATGGTGCAGCAGATCCGATAAGTGGTTTATCATCTTTGATGGAAGAAGCAAAATCAATTGGATCGATGTTGAAAAGTGGCTGGAAACCAGACAGAACAATTGTTTATTGTGCCTGGGATGGTGAAGAACCCGGATTGCTTGGTTCCACAGAGTGGCTGGAAACTCATGAAAAAGAATTACAACAAAAAGCAGTTATCTATATAAATTCAGACGGAAACGAACGCGGATTTTTGTATGCTGAAGGTTCACATGCATTGGAACCATTAATGGATGAAATTGCAAAAACTGTTATTGATCCACAAACCGACGTAACTGTCTTCGAAAGGAAAAAAGCTCATGATGTAATTAGTGCAACGACTACTGAAGCGAAACAAAAAGTTTTGGATGAAAAAGAATTAAAATTAGGAGCGATGGGATCGGGATCTGATTATTCTTCATTTATCCAACATGCCGGAATTCCTTCGCTAAATCTTGGTTACGGTGGTGAAGGAAGTGGCGGCGAATATCATTCAATTTATGATTCTTATTATGATTTTACCACTTTCAAAGATCCTGGTTTTAAATACGAAGTAACGCTTGCACAAACTGCTGGCAGAGCGGTTTTAAGAATGGCAGATGCAGAAGTTTTGCCTTTTGATTTTACTCATTTGTACAAAACAATTGATGGCTATTCCACTGAACTGCAAAATCTTTTAAACAGCACAAGGCAAAGCACTGAAATTGAAAATAAAATGATCAGCGCAAAGGATTATGCTGTTGGAGAAGATCCTACAAAGAAGTTGGTTTTGCCTGTTGCCAAATCAGAAGTGCCTTACCTTGATTTTTCGCCATTGCAAAATGCCTTACAGGATTTGAAAAAAAGTGCTGATAGTTTAAAGAAAGTGTTTGAACAAAAAGTAAAAACAAATGCTGTAGCAGAAAATTTCAATAAATCACTTTACCAGGCAGAACAACAATTATTGACAGAAACCGGTTTGCCACGAAGGGCATGGTATAAACACACGATTTATGCGCCTGGTTTTTATACCGGATACGGCGTTAAAACTATGCCGGGAATTCGCGAAGCAATTGAACAAAGAAACTGGAAAGAAGCGCAGGAACAAATAGTCATTGATGCAAAGGCAATTAGCAAATTAGCGGATTATTTGCATTCAATTCAGAACCAATAAGTATTACGGCTTAAGTTTTGTTTGATAAAATAAATTAAAAAGCAGAATGGAACATCTTAGAATCATTTCCAGCGTAAAAAGAATTGCTTTGGTAGCTCACGATTATAAGAAAAAAGATCTTATAGAATGGGCGTATTATAACCGTGATGTTTTGTCTCACCATCAGCTTTTTGCGACCGGAACGACAGGAAAATTATTAGAACAAAAGTTGAATCAACCTGTTACAAAATTATTAAGCGGCCCGCTTGGAGGCGATCAGCAAATGGGTGCAATGGTGGCAGAGGAAAGGCTGGATATGATGGTATTTTTTTGGGATCCGATGGAAGCACAACCGCATGACAGTGATGTGAAAGCCTTACTACGGCTCGCTGTAGCGTGGAATATTTTAATGGCTTGTAACCGCACCACTGCCGATTTTATTCTTACATCTGTTTTGATGAGAGAAGATTACCCTGTTGTCG